>CALZLE010000222.1 GCA_945788205.1 uncultured Desulfuromonadales bacterium | reverse complement strand
TTGCTCCTTAACAATATGAAGTGCAGAATTCGGGAAAAATCGTACGCTAAGCTTAAAAGCAGTGACCCGGTAGCTGCGATAAGTGCCAACTTTTGATTACAGGGAAGTAAAATGCTGATTGGCTATGCTCGAGTTTCTACCGACGATCAAAATCTCGCTCTACAAAAAGATGCTCTGGAGCAAGCTGGCTGTCAACAGATCCATGAAGACAAGCTCAGTGGAGCCAAAGCCGAGCGTCCCGGCCTGGCTGCGGCGCTCAGTCACGCCAGAGAAGGCGATACTTTGGTTGTCTGGCGGTTGGATCGTTTGAGCCGTTCCCTGAAAGATCTCATCGAAATGGTTTCTCTTCTGGAGTCCCGCGACATCGGCCTGAAAAGTTTGCATGAATCAATCGATACTCGTTCCAGTTCAGGCAAGCTGATCTTCCATATCTTCGGAGCCTTGGCCGAGTTCGAACGCAACCTGATTCGGGAGCGTACCCAGGCCGGACTCGCTGCTGCACGGGCGCGTGGCAAAAAAGGTGGCCGCCCCAAATCACTGTCTGCGGACAAACAGGCCCTGGCAGTTAAGCTCTATGATGAAGAGAACCATACGGTCAAGCAAATCTGCCAGATGATGGGCATATCCAAACCGACCCTCTACAAATACATTGATGCCGTCAGAGCCAAAAGCAAGTGAAGCCCAACGGTACAAGAAACCACGCTAAGCGACTATGCGGCTGCAAACTCAATCGGCAACCGTAAATCCATATCCAGCTCAAAGATACCGTAAGGGTTGATGTGGCTATAGATCAATGGAGACAGAGCGCGGTAATCTTCCTGCTTCATCCGCGAATGCCAAGTCGGCTCGGCCAGGACCTGCTGAATCATAAGCGTATTAACATAGACCAGGCAGATTTGCAGCAGATGTAGTGCCAGGACCGATAACTCCTGGTCCTCTAGGCGATTGGTGGCGACTTCACCACCCTTACCGTAGAAGATAAAGGAATTGGCGCTGTTCCAGTTTTCGACCACATTCAAGCCTTCGTGAATTTCCTGCCTCAATGCTTCTGAGCCGAGATAACGGCACAAGAAAATCGTCTTAACCGCTTTGCCGAGTTCGGACAGTGCTCGGTAGGTTGGATGCTGAATGTTGTTCCGGGTAAAGCGTCTCAGTATGGCTTCCGGGTTGGCGGTCCCTTGTTTCAGGGCCGTGGCGTACTTGATCATCTCGTCATACTGCTGGCTGATCAGTTCCCAATTGATTGGGCGGGTCATTATCGTTTCCAGATTCGGATAAGCCTCGCCAGTGCCGCCGTCAGGACGGTAGAGCTTCTGCGTGGCAATTGCCTTTAACCTCGGCAGCAGGTCAAACCCGAGCAGATGGCAAAAAGCAAAAGCTACCTCGCTTTGTCCGTGACTATCAACGTACTGCCGATCAATCGTCATGTCGGTACAGTGGCGCAAGACACCTTCGATCATGGCGGCGACTTCTGAGGAAGAGCAACGCTTCAACTGAGAATATATGCAGGTCGATTTCTTCTCGACATGCCAATAAATCATCACACCGCGACCACCGTAACGGATATGCCATTCCGTCATTAGATTCTGGTCCCAGGAACCGAACTTTTTGGAGTCGGAAGCACAAGAAGTCGATCCTTTTCCCCAAACATTAGGGTTACGAATGCGGAAAATGGCATTGGCGACTTGACCGATGGCGTTGCGGAGAACAGCTTTGTGAACGTAGCGCCGCCTGACATGGAGCAGTTCTTTGTAGCTGATTCCGTGGCGGTTGCCGCTGACGCGCTTAAGACCGGTATTGGTTCCCATCCCGTAAAGACAGAGTAGCAACCGCCTTTGCAGGCTTTGTCGGTCGAGAATTTCACGATCCGCGACGGTTTTGAAATGATCGGTAAAGCCTACCCTTAAATCCGCCTCTTTGAGCACATCGAGCAACCCGGTCATCGGCCAGCGCCCTTGTATTTCTCGCTTTAAGGCGATAAGGCTTGGCGGTTCTTCTTGTGCTTCAAAAGGCGTGACGGAGATGTTTTTCTTGCCTCTATTGAGCAGGCGAACTTTCTGATTTTTGGGCATGCCATTGTTGAGATCAGCAAGTGCCAACCGCATTCGTTTCTGGATGCCAGTGATAAACTCTGAGCTGTCGGTCGAATGTCCCAAGTCGAGATAATAATCCTCGCGTTTGTCCTCAAAGTCAGTAGGTAGGTCTTCGTCAGGATTGCGAAATTTGTCAGCGCCCACCACCCAGATCTCTTTACAGCGGAGCTTGTCACGCAAAGTCTGGAGTACACAAATTTCATAGTTGATCCGGTTGATTCGTTCTCTGCCCTGAGCATCCTCTTCGAGTACCACTTCTTGATCTTGCTTGCGTATAACACCGTCTATCGGAATTCCCACGTCCAGCGGGATAAAACGTTGAGAGTTGTCACGGTTATGTTGAATCCATTCCAGCGCTTCCAGCACAGGGCGATGCTGCGTATTGCCTGAGCAGAAAGTGAGAGCTTCAAGGATTTTCGGAACCATGCGCCGATAATGGTTGCCGTAAGAGGAACGAATGATTTTATGAACCTGCTGCTTGTAGCCAGGGCCGGAAGACTTGAACTCTTTGAGCAGGTTTTGCAGGACATTTTCCCCGACGACCGGGTAGACGACATCCTTCACCCGCCCCTCAGGATTCAAAAGTGCCGCTTCTGCAATTCTAAACAGAAGGGTGCTCTTTCCATGGACTTTCCGGAAATCGCTCAGCAACTCCTTGATCAATTTCCGTTCGGCTTTAACCGTGAGGCGGTGGACAATCTGGATGAAGAGTTCTATCAAGCCATCTATGATTTCCCGTTGCCGGGAAAAGAGAAAAATCCCCAGCAGGGCATATCTGATTTCAGGCGGGTGTTCCTTGACCCTCCAGGCACTTTCACTGCTGACCCGTTGATAGTAGTGTTTTAAGACTTTGCTGTTAAAGGTTTGAAAGAGGCTCCGGGGAAGGTCAAGAGACTGTATGAAATGGAGTTTTTCAACTTCAGCCAAAACACTCTCCAGACCGACGCGGCCAGGATCGGCCTTCAAATGACTGAATTCGATATCTCCCGCAACGCTCTCAAGGCAATGATCCATCTTATCTTGAGCTGAGGGTCGAAGCTCACGGATGATCTGATTGAAAAGTTCTTGTTCGTAGCGATAAAAGGCAGATCGAACAAGGCGCCCCAATACGGCCTCAGTCGGATACTCGACTTTCTGTTTTTTGAACCAGTCATAAGACAACTCAACGGCCTCAGAAATAAACATTCCGTGGGGGAAGATTTCTTGGCGAAGCCAATCAGAAAAAATGTCCTTATCTGTCGAAGTCAGGCGCTGAATTCCAAGATAGTTCAGGATTTCGATGCAATGCCGTCGCCCTGTGCGGCTGTTGAAATCGTATGACTCAAAATCAGAAGCTGAAACATTGAGCTGTTCAGCCACATGCTCAAGGGGAGGGGTTGAGATTCCAGAATGGGTATGTAAAAATTTGCCGCTATACTGAAAATGCTTAAGCTGGATCGAAAACCCAAGATGGTTTTTGATCAGTTTGTTTTTTAGAAGTTGGTGATCTTCAAAGGTTAAGCACCAATGCGTAGCCAATTCATCAGCATCCCAAACTTTTTTCATGGCAGACCCTCCATCATCATTTTAAAAGAGTCTGCAAAATACCACGATTAGGTTCTTATCAACAGATGGCCGGATATGCAGCTACCGGGTAATTGGGCCTATTGAACGTCGACCAGGGTATCCGACCAGGCACCGACCCAATCACCACCCAGGTCCCAGGTTCGCACCTGAAGTTGATGGGCACCGATTGAAATCTTTTCTTGCCGGTCTTTGCCGTCCCAATCTCTTGGCTCTTGCAGTCCCACCCATTGCCCCTGTCGCACACCTTCGG
>CALZLE010000221.1 GCA_945788205.1 uncultured Desulfuromonadales bacterium | reverse complement strand
GTTGTCATGATCATTATTATTAGCATTGGGGTACTTTTGGGGCTGGCTTATTTTCGCGCCAGCTTGTGGCTCTGGTCCGTGGTTCTGATCATCGCCGTCGGCGCAATCGGGTATGACCTCTGTGTCCCGAACGGCGCACTCTTGGGCCTGGTCGGCGCCACGACCGCTCTCGCTCTGGTCCTCAATCTTCGCTCCTTGCGGCTGAACATGCTGACCCGGCCGCTATTTGGCCTGTTCCAGCGCATGCTGCCGGCGCTTTCCGACACCGAACGCGAGGCTCTTGAAGCCGGCACCGTCGGCTGGGATGGCGAGCTGTTCAGCGGTGACCCGGATTGGCAGAAGCTGCTAAACCTTCCAAAACCGGCCCTGAGCGACGCCGAGCAGGCCTTCCTCGACGGGCCGGTCGAAGATCTCTGCCGCATGCTTGACGACTGGCAGATGGTCGAGTTCGACAAGGATCTGCCACCTCAGGTTTGGCAATTTCTGAAAGAACAACGCTTCTTCGGCATGATCATTCCGCCCGAGTATGGCGGCCTCGGCTTTTCCGCCCTTGGCCATTCGGCGGTGATCATGAAGATCGCCAGCCGCAGCATTACGGCGGCGGTGACCGCAATGGTTCCCAATTCCCTCGGTCCGGCCGAACTGCTTTTACACTACGAACATTAATATGGTCTTTCGCTGGCCACTCGTCGGCCGCCACCACGCCGGTGGCTGACTGTGCCGGGGTTATTCATCTACTGGAAATGGAGTCCTGAAGATGTTGGAAAAATGGTCACGCACAGTTTTTCTGCTCAGCATGCTGCTGGCAGCCGGGATGGTCATCTCCCTTGGGGTTGTCTTCAACGGTTTACTCTGGCTGTTGCTGCCGCTGGCGTTCATGCTGGGAATTGGTTGCTACGACATGCTGCAGACCCGGCATACGATCCTGCGCAACTTCCCGCTACTGGGGCATTTCCGCTTCCTGCTCGAATCGATCCGTCCGGAAATCTATCAGTACTTCATCGAAGCGGAGGATGCAGAACACCCGTTCAGCCGGGAGAAACGCTCGGTCGTTTATCAGCGTGCGAAAAAGACCCTGGATACGCTCCCGTTCGGTACCAGGCGGGATGTTTACCGGATCGGCTATGAATGGATCAATCACTCCATACGGCCCAGCGAGCCGAACCCGGAGCTCGGCTGGACGCTGGTCGGCGGGCCCGACTGCAGCCAGCCCTACCGTGCCTCGGTCTTTAACATCTCAGCCATGAGTTTTGGCGCCCTGAGCGGCAACGCTATCCTGGCCCTCAGCCAAGGAGCCAAACAGGGTGGGTTTTATCACAATACTGGCGAGGGCGGAATCAGCCCTTATCATCTGGAAGGCGGAGCGGACCTGGTCTGGCAGGTCGGTACCGGGTATTTCGGCTGCCGCGATTCCAAGGGGCAGTTCTGTGCAAAAACCTTTCAACAAAAAGCGGCACAGCCAACCGTCAAAATGATTGAAATCAAGATCTCGCAAGGCGCCAAGCCGGGGCATGGCGGGATACTGCCGGCCGCCAAGGTGACGCCAGAGATTGCCGCTATTCGGGATGTGCCCTTGGGGCAGGATGTGCTCTCACCGCCAGGACATTCGGCCTTCAGCACGCCGATCGAGCTACTGGAGTTTGTTGCCGAGCTAAGGCGTCTCAGCAACGGCAAGCCGGTCGGATTCAAGTTTTGCCTCGGTGATATGCGTGAATTTCTGAGCATCTGCAAGGCGATGCTCAAGACCGGAATCAGTCCTGACTTCATTACCGTCGACGGCGGCGAAGGCGGGACCGGGGCCGCACCTCTGGAACTGACCAACTCGGTCGGAGTGCCGCTCTATGACGGGTTAGCCTTTGTCCACAGCGCCCTGGTCGGGACCGGTCTACGAGAGGAGATCCGGATTATCGCGGCGGGGAAAATCACCACCGGCTTCCACCTGTTGGTCCGTCTGGCTCTCGGCGCCGATGCCTGCTGCGCCGCCCGGGCGATGATGTTCTCTCTCGGTTGCGTTCAGGCCCTCAAATGCAATAGCAACGAGTGTCCGACCGGGATTACGACCCAGGCACCACGGCTAACGCAAGGGTTGGTGGTCGCTGATAAAGCCCCGCGGGTGGCCAACTTCCAGCAGGCCACCGTCAAGGCCGCGCTCGAATTGATGGGGATCTCCGGTTACGGCTGCGACCGGGAACGGCTGCGTTGGCATATCTATCGGCGCACCGGGCCGAGCAGAATCCAGCCGTTGGGCGATATCTATCCCTGCCTTGAACCGGGAGCCCTGTTGCAGGATCCGGTTCCGGAATTTTATCAAAAGATCTGGAAACGGGCTTCTGCGGAGAGCTTTTGAGTCAGGTTGGTGTTCCTGCAAATTGTCTCTATTTTGGCAAAACGACTGACCTGATGCTGGCCTACCAAACCGATAAAGGGTGAATAATATGAATGCTTCAGACCTGTTTATCAAAGCGCTGGAGAATGAAGGCGTCGAAAATATCTATGCTGTGCCCGGGGAAGAGAATCTCGATTTTCTCGAAGCACTGCGTAAATCGAGCATCAAACTGATTCTCAATCGCCACGAACAAGGAGCCGCCTTTATGGCCGCCACCTATGGTCGCTTGACCGGCAGGCCCGGGGTTTGCCTGGCGACTTTGGGGCCGGGAGCGACGAACCTGGTCACCGGCGCGGCCTATGCGCAGTTGGGAGCCTTTCCGATGGTGATGATCACCGGGCAAAAGCCGATCAAGGCGAGCAAGCAGGGCCAGTTTCAGATTCTGGATGTGGTCGAAATGATGCGCCCAATCACTAAATATACCAAGCAGATCGTCAATGTTGACCTGATCCCAAGTATCGTCCGCGAGGCATTTCGTCTGGCCCAGGAGGAACGACCCGGAGCTGTCCATCTGGAAATGCCAGAAGATATTGCCCGCGAACCGGTAGATAAAACCACCACCCCGGTCTTTAAAATTGCCCACACTCATCGCCCCTGTGCAGACGAAAGGGTAATTAAAGAAGCCGTTGAAATGATTCGCAAAGCGCAGTATCCATTATTGTTGATTGGTGCCGGCGCCAATCGAAATCGAGTCCGGAGTGCGTTGAGTAAATTCGTCACTGAGACCGGCATCTATTTTTTCAACACCCAGATGGGCAAAGGGGTGGTTGACGAAAATAGCCCGCAATGTTTGGGCACCGCCGCTCTATCCGATAACGATTATATCCACTGTGCCATTGACCGTTCAGACCTGGTCATCAATGTTGGCCATGACGTGGTGGAAAAACCACCTTTTTTCATGGAGCACGGCGGTAAAAAAGTAATCCACATTAACTTCAAAACCGCCACCGTTGACAACGTTTATTTCCCTCAACTCGGCGTGATTGGCGACATCGCTGACAGCATCACCCGTTTGACCGATCTGCTCGGGCAACTTGAACAGGACTGCGCCTATTTCAAGCAGGTAAAAAAACAACTGGACAACCACCTGCGTGAGCGGGCGGACAATGCCGGTTTCCCGATTAAACCACAACGCTTCGTTGCCGATGTCCGCAAGGTAATGCCGGCCGATGGGGTGGTTGCGCTGGATAACGGCGTTTACAAAATCTGGTTTGCGCGTAACTATCTGGCCGCTGAACCGAATACTGTGCTGCTCGACAATGCTCTGGCCACCATGGGCGCAGGTCTGCCCTCGGCGATGGAAGTTGCCAGGCTCTGCCCCGAACGCCGCGTCATGGCGATCTGTGGTGACGGTGGTTTCATGATGAACAGTCAGGAGTTGGAAACCGCAGTCCGGCTGAAATTGAACCTTGTCGTCCTGATTCTTGAGGACAAGTCTTACGGTATGATCCGTTGGAAACAGTATGCCATGGGCTATGCTGATTTCGGCCTGGAATTTAACAATCCGGACTTTGTTATGTATGCGCAAAGTTATGCTGCCAACGGCCACCGAGTCAAAGCTACGGAAGAGTTTGCCCCGCTGCTGGAGCGCTGTTTTAATGAAGGCGGCGTCCATCTGATTGATCTTCCGGTTGATTACTCAGAAAACAACAAGGTTCTAATCGATGAACTCAAAGAGAAAGTGTGCCAGCTATGACAGTCCGACCTGACCGAAACACCACAGGACAACTCGACGTCGTCTCTCCCTTTGACCTCCACCTGCTTGACACCCTGCCCCTGCAGTCCGCCACCGATGCCGAACGGATGCTGGCAACGGCGACCCGTCTGGCCCAGAATCGGAACTGCTGGCTGGAGGTTGATGAGCGCATCGCCATTCTGCAGAAACTTGCCGAACTGGTTGCCGCCGAAGCGAATGAGTTTGCCCGATTGATCGCCACCGAAGGGGGCAAGCCGTTGCGCGATGCGCGCATCGAGGTTGACCGCGCCGTTGACGGCATCAAGCTGGCAACCCGCGAGCTGCTGCGAGTGATGCGTGGTGAAGAAATCCCCATGGGCCACACCGCCGCGACCCGCGGTCGCACGGCTTTTACCGTCTGCGAACCGATCGGGGTGGTGCTGGCGATCAGCGCCTTCAATCATCCCCTCAACCTGATCGTCCACCAGGTAATTCCGGCTGTGGCGGTCGGTTGCCCGGTAATTGTCAAACCTGCACTGACCACGCCGCTAAACTGCCTGCGACTGTGTACGCTACTGCAGCAGGCCGGTCTGCCCAAGGGGTGGTGCCAGCCGATAGTCTGTGACAACGAGGTTTCCGAGCAGCTGGCCACCGATCCGCGGCTGGCATTTCTGACCTTCATCGGCTCAGCCAAAGTGGGCTGGTCCTTGCGCGCCAAGCTGGCCCCCGGGGTGCGCTGTGCACTGGAGCATGGTGGTGCGGCGCCGGTCATCATCGACGAGACGGCCGACCTGGATCAGGTCATCCCCTCGTTGCTCAAGGGCGGCTTCTATCACGCCGGCCAAGTCTGTGTTTCGGTGCAGAGGATCTTTGCGCCCGCCGCCCTGGCTCGTGTTCTGGCCGAGCAACTGGCTGCTGGCGCGGCACAGCTGGTGGTCGGTGATCCGCTCGATGAAGCGACCGATATCGGCCCGCTGATTCTGCCGCGCGAAGTCGTCCGGGTGCACGACTGGGTCGAGGCAGCACTGGCCGGTGGCGCCCTGCGCTTGATCGGTGGCGAAGCGATGGGAGAAACTCTCTATCGGCCCACGGTTCTCTATGATCCACCGGCCGACGCCCTGGTCTCAACCGCCGAAATCTTCGGCCCGGTCGTCTGTGTCTATCCCTACCCGAACCGGTGCGAGGCGATCCGGCGCGCCAACAGCCTCGATGTCGCCTTTCAGGCGGCAGTTTACAGTAACGATCTGGAAATGGCTTTTGACACTGCCCGTCGCCTTGATGCCGCAGCGGTGATGATTAACGATCACACCGCCTTTCGCGCCGACTGGATGCCTTTTGCCGGGCGTCGCACCTCCGGCTACGGGGTCGGCGGCATTGGCTACACCATGCGCGACATGCTTCAGGAGAAGCTGATCGTGCTGAAATCGGTTCAGGCTGACTCGTGTGATTCGCCCTGTGGCTGATCACGACATCTAGGGGGAGCTTCACCGCAACCTTTTTACCCTGGAGTATAATGGCATGGATTACGTTCTTCCCGCTTTTGCCGGTTTTGTCGCTCTGGCTTCGGTCATTCTCTCGCCCCGCGCCGAAAGTGAAGGAGCTTTCTATCAAGGTCTCGGTGCTAATGGCAGCCAACCAGGCCTGCTCAGTCTGACCTTTTCCCAGGTCACCACCTGGATCTTCGCCCGCTCCCTGATGAACGCGGCGATCTTGGGATTCTATTATGGCATCTGGGGCACGCTGGCCTATGCGTTCTATTATTTTTCATTTCTGACCGGGGGAAAGATCGTTGACAGCCTGCGTTATG
>CALZLE010000220.1 GCA_945788205.1 uncultured Desulfuromonadales bacterium | reverse complement strand
TCGCGAGGATATCTGCCGCAGTAAAAAATTACTTGAGGATCAGCTCGGCGCAGCGGTAGACGGTTATCGCGCGCCAAGTTATTCGATCACCCGGCAGACTGATTGGGCTTTCGATGAGCTGCTTGAGGCAGGGTACCGATACGATTCAAGTATCTTTCCGATGCAGCACGATTTCTACGGAATCCCTGACTGGCCGCGGTTCGCTGGCTATGCGGTAAAGCAATCCAACCGCTGGGTCGCCGCAGACTATCCTACAGCGTCGGAGTTGTCGATGCGTGAACTGCCAATCACTACATTACGACTCGGAAACAGGAACTTGCCGATCGCCGGTGGTGGTTATTTCCGTCTGTTACCCTATGCCTTAACCCGCTGGGGGCTTTCACGCATCAATCGACAGGAAAAGCAGCCGTTTGTTTTCTATCTGCACCCTTGGGAATTTGACCCGCAGCAACCGCGCATGAGCGAGGCCGGACGGAAGAGTCGTTTCCGGCATTACCTCAATTTACACAAAACTGAGGGTCGTTTCCGGCAACTGGTCGCTGATTTCAGGTTCGGACCAATCATGGCTGGATTGGAAGGCCATATTTAATTCAGATATCTTATAATATATATCGATTTTGCTATTGTAGTGTACAGGTTATATGGAAATTCCCATTGAGATACGCCTTTTTACCGATGCAGATGCAACGGTCTGGGACGAATATGTCTTAAGTCATCCCGACGGTACCATTTTTCATCTGACCAAATGGCAACAGGTAGTGACCTCCGCCCTCGGTCACCCGTGCTTTTATCTGTTGGCCGAATCGCAAGGAAGAATTGTCGGCCTTTTGCCGTTGTTTCAAATCCAGAGTCGGTTGTTCGGAAATTTTCTGGTTTCTGTTCCCTTCGCCGAACTCGGAGGACCTCTCTCGGACTTCCCGGAAATAACCGAGAAGCTTTTCGCCAGGGCCTTCAAGATCGGGGAGGAACTGGCATGCGACTATGTTGAGTTGAAGAGTAAAACTGCAGTCAGTGGTTTGCTGACCAAAGATCTCTATTATAATTTCAGCAAAGCGCTTCTTCCTGACCCAGAAGATAATCTTCTTGCGATTCCCCGTAAATCGAGGGCCGCTGTGCGTAAGGGGATCAGTGAAGGGCTCACGGCTGCTTTTGGCAATGATCAGTTGGATGTTTTTTACGAAGTCATGGCGCGTAGCTATCACCAACTCGGCACGCCGATTTTTGCCAAACAATTTTTTCGGGCGTTTCTCGATATTTTTGGTGCTGACGCTGAAGTCATGGTCGTGCGCAGCAAAGATGCTGTTCCGGTTGGCTGTGTATTGAGTTTCTACTTCAAAGGTCGGGTTATGCCTTATTATGCGGGCTCGCTGTGGGAGCACCGCCGACTTTGTCCCAACGATTTCAAGTATTGGGAATTGATGAAGCGGGGTTGTGAGCGGGGGAGCGAGGTATTCGATTTCGGTCGAAGTAAGATCGATACCGGTTCTTTCAGTTTCAAGAAGCACTGGGGGTTCAAGCCAGAACCCCTGGCTTACCAGTATCGTTTGCTCGGGGCTTCGCAATTACCGAATCTCAGCCCGGCTAACCCCAAGTATGCCAAAAAAATTGCACTGTGGCGAAAAATGCCATTTACCTTGACCAAGGTGTTGGGGCCACCACTGGCGAAATATCTGGGATGAAAGAAAAACGCGCAAATCTTTGCGACATCGATGCTTTTTTATTTTAGGGGTTAATAGGTTCATGAGGTTGTTTGTTTGAAAATTTTGTATCTATGCCATCGCATTCCTTATCCACCGAACAAGGGCGATAAAATACGCTCGTATAATGAGGTCAAGTATCTTGCCAGTCGCCATGACCTAGATCTTATTTGTCTGGCGGATGACCCGGAGGATCTGAAATACAAAACCGACCTGGAAAAGATCTGTCGCCGGGTTGAAGTTTTTCCCCTGAATAAACTGAAGGCAAAAATCAAGGGGCTTTTATCTATGCTCTCCGGTGGCAGCATCAGTACAGGTTATTTTTATAAAAGAGCGATGCAGAAAGTTTTTAATCGGTGGTTAGCTGATGAGGATTACGATGCAATCATCTGTTTCTCATCCACCATGGCGGAATATATTTTTCGGTCGAGGTGTTTGACAGTCCATACAGGCATACTGCAACAGCCACAGTTGATTATGGATTATTGTGATGTCGATTCAGACAAATGGTTTCAATATGCCGATGACGCGGCAGTTCCGCTTAGTTTTTTGTACCGATTGGAACAGAAGCGTCTGGCCGCCTATGAAGTTCGAATTCAGCAGGCATTCGATCAGACGGTAATGATATCCGGAAACGAAGCAGAGTTGTTTCGAAAACTTTGTCCTGCAGCACATAATTTGTCGGTAGTAGCCAACGGTGTCGACACCGATTTTTTTCAGCCGCGCTTAATCAGCAAAGAAGGTGATTCGGTAAATCTGGTTTTTACCGGCGCGATGGACTATCACGCCAATGTTGATGCTGTGGTCTGGTTCGGTGAAAAAATCTGGCCGGTGTTGAAGAAGCGCTTTGCCAATCTCAACTTTTACATCGTTGGAAGCAAACCTGCCAAAGTAGTCAGGGACTTGGCATATGGTGACGGAATAACAGTTACCGGCTTCGTAGATGATATACGTGATTATTATGCCATTGCGGATGTCTGTGTCGTTCCCTTGCGTTTGGCTCGCGGTGTCCAGAATAAGGTTCTGGAAGCGATGGCCATGGGCAAAGCTGTAGTGACCACAACCAGGGCGAATGCAGGTATCCTTGCAGACGAGGGCAAGCACCTGCTGATTGCTGATACCGCCGATGATTTCATTGACAAGATAGAATCTTTGTTGAAAGACAGGGGCAGGGCAGACCAATTAGCAATGGCTGCCCGAGAATTTGTTATGACCCGGTATGACTGGAAAAGCAATATGGAAAAATTGGAGCAGCTGATTCAAAGGGTATAAGCAGGTCCCTGGACCACGGAATACATGGTTGGTTCGGAAAGAGGAATCAGACCCTCAGGTATTTGATTAACTTTCAGTGTCTTTCGTGCTTAAGGCAACAAGAAGGTATTGACTACAGACTTTTAGCTGGTTGATCCCGTCAAGCAGTTTCTAAAGAGAGTAAATGAACAATGAAGATTCTCCACGTTCTTGATCACAGCCTGCCCCTGCACAGCGGCTACACTTTCCGCAGTCAGAATCTGTTTCGTGCCCAACGCGAAATGGGTTACGACCCGGTGGTGGTCACTTCGCCGAAGCACGAAGAAGAATGGAAGGGGGAGTGGTCAGAGAGAGAGCAGATCAACGGGTTCGTTTACTATCGAAGTGGTGCCGTTCGCAGGTTGCCCGGTCCCTTTGTTTACGAAGCCTGGTTGATGCATGTTCTCTCGCGCCGGATTCTGGAGGTCGCTGAAATTGAGAAGCCAGAGGTCATCCACGCCCACTCACCGGTTTTAAACGGAATTCCGGCAATATGGGCTGCGCGTAAACTGGGGATACCGGTAGTCTACGAAATCCGGGCCTTCTGGGAGGATGCTGCTGTTGATCATGGCACTTACGCAGAAGGGTCATGGAAGTACAAGTTGACACGCTTAATTGAAACCATGGTCTGCACCAAGGCTGATCATGTTGGCATTCTTTGCAATGGCCTGAAGAATGACCTTGTCAGTCGCTTTATACCGCCGGAAAAGATTACCCCGATTTTTAATGGCGTTAATCCGGATGATTTCAAGCCTTGTCCTGCCGATGCAGATTATCTGCAACAATGGGATTTGACAGATAAGAAGGTGATTGGTTTCATCGGCTCTTTCTATCGTTATGAGGGGCTTGATCTGTTGGTTAAAGCCTTTGTCCAAATTGCCAAAAACAAACCAGGTACGCAGCTGTTGCTGGTTGGTGGTGGTGAGATGGAAGGGGAATTGAAACAACTGATTGCCAGTCATGATTTAACCGACCGTGTTGTTATGCCTGGCCGCATTCCTCACGACCGGATTCCAGGCGTTTATGCCATGATTGATATCCTCGCCTATCCCCGTCACTCCATGCGCCTGACTGAACTGGTGACACCACTGAAACCGCTAGAGGCAATGGCGATGGGCAAGGTGCTGGTCGCCAGTGATGTGGGGGGACATAAAGAATTGATTCTGGACGGGGAGACGGGGGTCCTTTTCAAGGCCGGAAGCAAAGAGGCACTTGTTTCAGCTCTTGAAAACTTGTTGGGCAATAAAGATCGATGTAATGCTTTGCAACACCAAGCGCAAGCGTGGGTTCGTGCACATCATTCCTGGGGTAAAACAACCGCTGATTATGAGCAGGTT
>CALZLE010000219.1 GCA_945788205.1 uncultured Desulfuromonadales bacterium | reverse complement strand
CTCGGTGCCATCCGGCGCGTAAAAAATCTGTGTTGGAATCATCCGCACCCCGTATTCGGCAGCCTTGGTTTTGTTTTTCCAGGCGTCAATAAATACGACGTCCATCCGGCCGGTGAAATCCTCCCGTAGTTTGTCGAGAATTGGCGCCATTTTGATGCAGGGAATACATTTGTCCGCACCGACGTCAACAAGTTTTGGCAGATCCTCCGCCCAGGCCGCTGTAGGCAGTAGTGCGCCGGTCAAGAGGAGAAAAGCAAATATTTTCAGCTGAGTCATTATCTATCCAATCATTCTTTCGATGTCTGCCGGGCTGGGAACTTTGCCGGTGATCAGGACTTTACCGTCTACGGCCAGCGCCGGGGTGGTCATCACACCGAAGTCCATGATTTCGTTCAGGTCTGAGACTTTGATCAATTCGTATTCGAGACCGCAGTTCTCTGCCGCTTGTTTGGCGTTAGCGGCCAGCTTTTCACATTTGGCGCAGCCGGTACCGAGAATTTGTATTTTTTTCATGCTGAGACTCCTTTCTTTTAAAAGAATGTGCCGTAAATCAGTCCGCTAGTGGTTGCCATTAGCACCACCAGCTGAACAAAGGCGATGGTTTTTTTCGTGCCCATGACGCTGCGGATGACCAGCATGTTTGGTAGCGACAGTGCCGGACCGGCCAGCAGTAGTGCCAACGCCGGGCCCTTGCCCATCCCCGCGCCGATCAGTCCCTGCAGGATCGGAACTTCGGTGAGGGTGGCGAAGTACATGAAGGCACCAAAAACCGATGCGAACAGATTAGCCGAAAAGGAATTGCCGCCAACGAGTGAGGCGACCCAGGCCGATGGGATCAGTCCTTCATGTTCGGGGCGACCGAGCAGGACTCCGGCAATCAGTACTCCGATCAGCAACAGCGGCAGGATTTTTTTGGCAAAATCCCAGCTTTCTCCGAACCACTCGCCCATTTCTCCATCGCGCGTGCTTTTCAAGTTGCTGATGACTGAAAGCCCGATCACTCCGGCAGTGAAAGAAAGCTCCGGGTGTTGTGGGCTGATAATTGCCAACAACAGGGCCGGGATTGATGCCAGAACTGTTTTGCTGAAGCCGAGGTCGAACCAGCAGGCCAGCATCAGCGCCAGGGCGATGGAGAAGGTTCCGGTGAGCCACCATTTTGCCGCATGGATCGTATGCCAGAGACCCGATGTCTGATCTGGTGCGCCCCAGTTAGCGAAGACCAGAATTCCAACCATCGAAGCGAAGTAGAGGGCTGTTTGCCATAGTGGGCGTAGATTGTCATCCTCCGGCATCATCGGGGCGGCTGCGGCTTTTTCTGCTTCTTCGTGACGGAAGAAAAAGTTCATCAACAGGCCGATCAGAATTGCGAAAACAACTGCGCTGAAAGCGCGGGCAATTCCCATCTCAGGGCCGAGAATCCGGGCTGTGAGAATGATCGCCAGAATGTTGATCGCCGGCCCCGAATAGAGGAATGCGCAGGCCGGTCCCAGACCGGCGCCCATCCGGTAAATTCCTGCGAACAGCGGCAAAATAGTGCATGAACATACAGCAAGGATCGATCCGGAGACCGAAGCAACGCCGTAAGCAAGCAGTTTCTTCGCATTCGGACCGAGGTATTTCATCACTGCAGCCTGGCTGACAAAAACTGCGACCGCGCCAGCAATGAAGAAGGCTGGCACCAGGCAGAGCAGGACGTGCTCGCGGGCGTACCATTTAGCCAGATGCAGTGCTTCCAACACCGCGCCCTGCACCCGTGGTATTTCGACCGGCATGAAAAAACAGCCTGCAAAGATGATGATAATCCAGAAGAGAGGTTTCCATTCGTTTTTCAGATTCATGTCGCTAGCGATTCAGCAGGGCAGAGTGTTCACGGGCCTGTTCTTCGAGAACCGATTCGATACAGCCGAAAAAGGTCAGAATGCAGGGGACCCGTAATCGGTAAAAAACCTGATTTCCACGTTTGTCATCCATAACAATGCCCGCCTGTTTTAAAACCGACAGGTGTTTGGATATGGTCGAGACATCAGCACCGATCAAATCTGTCAAATCGCAGACGCAGCGCTCTGCCTTTTCCAACTCTTCGACGATGAACAGCCGGCTCGGATGTGCTAGGGCTTTAAGGATTTTGGCGCGTGCCTCGAGGTGGTTTTTGCGTTGTTGGTACATGTTTTTCTCCTTGGCTACTTGGCATTATGGCCAAATAGCCAAGGACGGTCAAGCTGTATTTCAGATGTGTTTATCGGTGGAGGGCTGTCGTGTTTTGAGATATCTGTTTGGATAATTAAAAATACTTTTAATGGTGGCCAAAATTGACCTATAATGGCGAACGTTGGCCATGGGGCTATTTTCTTTCCGGGGGGAAATATTGTGAGCAGAAAAACGACTCATGTTTTACTGGTTGATAATTCGGCGACCTATGCGGCACAGCTGCGAAATGCTTTCGAGGTGCAGTCTGAGTATACGGAGATTGCTGCCGTGCAAAGTCTTGCAGAAGCACGCCACTGTTTAAGCTCGACTTCTCCCGATCTGGTTATTACTGAATGGCTTTTGCCGGATGGCAAAGGTATTGATCTGTTGCCGTGCAGAGAGGACGATGCGCCTTGTCCCATCATAATCGTGACCGGGTGTGGTAATGAGCGGGCCGCGGTTGAGGCCATGAAAGCGGGGGCCTTGGATTACGTCGTCAAATCGGATTCACTTCTCACTGAAATGCCACATATTGTGACTAGGGTACTCGATGAATGGGCTGAAATTGTCAAACGGGTGAAAAGTGAAAAAAGCTGCAATTGCGGAACTAAAATAAATCATAATGGAGAACGTTTTCGGACCTTTTTTGAGTCTGCAGCTGCGGGGATGGTCACCCTTTCTCCTGAGGGACAATTCTTGACCGCAAATGACGCTTTTTGCAGTTATATCGGTTATTCTCGTAACGAATTGTCCAGTCTTTGTGTTTCTGATATTACTCACTCCGAAGATTTAGCCATAACGGCCGAAACATACCAGCGCCTAGGTGGTGGGGAGTGTCGTTCTATAAGTTATCGCAAACGTTTTTCCCGTAAGGATGGAGGGATCATATGGGGACATGTTTCGGTCGCTTCGGTTTTAGGCGAGGATAAAATCCCTGAGTACTTTGTCGGTTTGGTTCAGGATATAACTGAATATATAGAAGTTCAGGATCAGATACGCGAATCGAAACAGATGTTGCAATTGGTTCTTGATAACATCCCCCAGTATGTATTTTGGAAAGATCGGAACTCTGTCTATCTTGGCTGTAATCGAAATTTTGCCCGGGGGGCAGGTGTCGGCGAACCCCAGAACTTGGTTGGTAAAAGCGATTATGACTTACCCTGGACAGAGGCCGAGGCCGAGTTTTATCGTGACTGTGACCTTCGAGTTATGGAGGAGGATAAACCGCAGCTGCATATTCTTGAGACGCAGCTACAGGCTGACGGCAGGCAAGCTTGGCTAGATACCAATAAAATACCACTGCATGATGGAGATGGTCGGGTCGCTGGAATCCTCGGAACGTTCGAAGATATTACCGAGCGAAAACGCGCTGAAGACGAGCTGGTTGAAGCTAACCGAGAATTGGACGCTTTTGTTTCCACTGTTTCCCACGATCTGCGTACTCCCCTGACTCCGATTATCAGCTATGCTGAAGTGCTGCAGGAAGCTTACCGTGACCAACTGGATGGACAGGCTTTAGATTATCTTGCCAAGATCGAAGGTCAAGGGCGTAGGATGCTGGCTGTAATGGAGGATCTGCTGGTGTTGGCAAGGGTTGGGCACGTGAAGCGTCCAGCTGAACCTGTTGATCCGAATACCGTGTTGGAAGATGTTTTGATCGCCGTGGGGAGTCAGATGGCAGAGGCTGGGATTGTCACAGAAAAGACACCTTTGCCTCTGGTGCAGGTGCCAGTCACTCTCCTGGTCCAGATTTTTGATAACCTGATTGGCAACGCAATCCGCTATGCGGGTAAAGAAGGGAGCCCTATTGAAATCGGTGGGGAGCGAAAGGGCAATTTGGTGCAACTTTTTGTTCGCGATCATGGTCCGGGGATTCCGGAAGAAGAGCGTCGCCAGATTTTCGAACTTTTTTATCGTGGTGTTGCTAGTGGGAAATCAAGTGGAACAGGAGTGGGGCTGGCGACGGTACAAAAGATTTCTCGACTGTTTGGCGGGCGGGCTTGGGTTGAGGAGACGTTTGGTGGCGGCAGTACGTTTATCGTCGAATTGGCGGACTGTTAATGGATAGTTTTGGTGAGGTTTTTTCTTTTTGTGTCTTGACATAGTATCTACGACTGGATTAACGTCTTACTTAGGAATTATTCTTACTGTGTGGAGTTATGGAAGATACACATAAGCAACAACTGACTGCTTTTGAGGATGCCTGCCGCAAGGCCGGTCTGCGTTTGACTCCGCAGCGGATTGAAATCTTTCGTTATCTGGCGGAAGCGAGTGACCACCCTTCGGCGGAAACTCTGCACTTACGGTTGGTTGATAAGATGCCGACCCTTTCGCTCGACACGGTTTATCGAACCCTTGGTACTTTTGTCGAACATGGGTTGGTTAGCAAGGTTCAAACAGTTGAAAGTCAGGCCCGTTTCGAGGTCGCCCAGTTGCTGCATCATCATTTGATCTGCCAGAAGTGTAAGGAAATTATCGATTTCCAGTGGCAGTTTTTCGACGATGCTGCTTTGCCAGAGACCGTAAGGGCCTGGGGGCGGGTAGAGCGCAAGAATGTTGTGGCATATGGAACCTGTATTGACTGTTTGTCGAAATGATGGCAGGGCATTTTTTTTGCCCACAATATAGGAATAATTATTATGAAGGATTTAAAACTAAAAAAGAACAAAAAGTGCCTTGCGGCGACGATAATCCGAGCTATTAATTAAGACTGATGTGAAAGACTTTGGTTGAAACTATCAAACCCAACACAGAAAAGGGGGAAATGACTTATGACTCACGAGAGCAAGTGTCCTGTTACAGGAAAAACCAGCAAGCAGATCGCCGGTGGCGGCACCTCTAACCGTGACTGGTGGCCGAACCAGTTAAGCCTTCATATTCTTCATCAGCACTCATCGTTGTCCAATCCGATGGACGAGAATTTCAACTATGCGGAAGAGTTCAAGAGTCTCGACCTTGATGCCCTCAAGCAGGACCTTTATGCGTTGATGACCGATTCACAGGATTGGTGGCCAGCTGACTATGGTCATTACGGGGGGCTTTTTATCCGCATGGCGTGGCACAGCGCAGGCACCTATCGCACTGGTGATGGCCGCGGCGGGGCAGGGTCAGGCAACCAACGCTTTGCACCGCTAAACAGCTGGCCCGACAATGTCAACCTTGACAAGGCGCGCCGGCTGCTTTGGCCGATCAAACAGAAGTATGGCAAGAAAATCTCCTGGGCCGACTTGCTGATTCTGGCCGGCAACTGCGCACTGGAGTCGATGGGATTTAAGACCTTCGGATTCGCTGGTGGTCGTGTCGATATCTGGGAGCCGGAAGAGGACATCTACTGGGGCGCTGAGGACGAGTGGTTGGGGGACAATCGCTACAGCGGTGAGCGGGAACTCGACAATCCACTCGCCGCCGTGCAGATGGGTTTGATCTACGTGAACCCGGAAGGTCCGAACGGCGAGCCGGATGCGGTTGCCTCTGGTCAAGATGTTCGCGTAACATTCGCTCGCATGGCGATGGACGACGAAGAGACTGTCGCTCTGGTCGCAGGCGGCCATACCTTCGGTAAGTGCCACGGTGCTGGCGATGCTGAACATGTCGGTCCGGATCCAGAGGCCGCTGGCATCGAAGAGCAGGGGCTCGGCTGGAAGAGTAGTTTCGGTAGCGGCAAGGGAGATGACACCATCAGCAGCGGCATCGAAGGGGCCTGGAATCCGACCCCGACCACGTGGGACAACGGTTACTTCGACACCCTGTTCGGTTACGATTGGAATCTGGTGAAAAGCCCGGCTGGAGCCTACCAGTGGGTTCCGAGCGATCCGGCGGCAGCAACTGCTGTGCCGGGTGCCCATGATGCGTCCAAGCGGCAAGCACCCATCATGACCACTGCGGACCTCTCGTTGAGAATGGATCCGATCTATCGGCCGATTGCCAAGCGCTTCCACGAGAACCCGGAAGAGTTTGCCGATGCCTTCGCCCGTGCCTGGTTCAAGCTGACTCACCGTGACATGGGACCGCGCTCGCGTTATCTCGGCGCAGAAGTGCCGGAGGAAGAGTTGATCTGGCAGGACCCGGTACCTGCAGTCGATCATCAACTGATCGATGCACAGGACATCACCGCTCTCAAGGATAAAGTCCTCGCTACAGGGCTATCTGTAGCGCAACTGGTTTCGACCGCCTGGGCGTCGGCATCCACCTTCCGTGGTTCCGACAAACGTGGCGGCGCTAACGGGGCACGCATCCGGCTTGCACCGCAGAAAGATTGGGAGGTCAACCAACCGGAGCAATTGGCGAAAGTACTCGAAACCTTTGAGGGAGTCCAGCAGGAATTTAACGCTGCTCAAGCCACGGGAAAGAAGGTTTCACTCGCCGACCTGATCGTGTTGGGCGGCTGCGCTGCCATCGAGCAAGCAGCAAAGAATGCCGGTCATGATCAGACCGTGCCTTTCTCTCCGGGACGCACCGATGCGTCGCAGGAGCAAACCGACGCGAGATCATTCAACGCGCTTGAACCGGTTGCAGACGGCTTTCGTAATTATCTCAAAAAGAAGTTTACGGTATCGGCAGAGGAACTGCTGATCGATCGGGCACAGCTGCTGACGTTGACCGCGCCGGAGATGACGGTTCTGGTTGGTGGCATGCGCGTCTTGAATGCCAACTTCGGACAGTCGTCAGACGGTGTCTTTACCGCGCAGCCAGAAGCACTGACCAACGACTTCTTTGTCAACTTGCTCGATATGGGCACTCACTGGAAGCCGACGACGAAAGACGGAGATCTGTTTGAGGGCCGGGACCGAAAGAGTGGTGAGCTCAAGTGGACTGGCACACGAATCGATCTGGTTTTTGGTTCGAACTCTCAGTTGCGGGCGTTCGCCGAAGTCTATGGGTGTGAGGACTCTCTGGGACTGTTTTTGCGTGATTTTGTCGCGGCATGGGACAAGGTCATGAATCTGGATCGCTTCGATCAGGTCTGATCATTAAGGAGCTTTCCCGCGGCGTTTCACTACGCTCTGAAGCGCCGCGGGAATGGGAAAAAATCCATTTGTCTGTGTCTAAAGGTGATTTTGCGTTATAAGCAGAAGTACAGTTAGTTGTGAGGGATTGGGGGCCGATACTGTCGGCCCTTTTTGTTAAACCACTAAAGGAGCGGAAAATGTCGAGTGTTAAAGGAACCGAAACAGAGAAGAACCTACTGAAGTCTTTTGCCGGTGAAAGCCAGGCACGGACCCGTTACACTTACTTTGCCAGTATTGCGAAGAAAGAGGGCTACGTGCAGATCGCTGACGTTTTTGAAGAGACCGCGAATCAGGAAAAAGAGCACGCCAAGCGTTTTTTTAAATTTCTCGAAGGGGGCGATCTGGAAATCACCGCCTGCTTCCCGGCCGGTAAAATGGGGACAACTACGGAAAACCTACTGGCGGCCGCAAACGGTGAGAACGAGGAGCACACTGAGCTTTATCCCGCCTTTGCTGCTATTGCCGAAAAAGAGGGGTTTGCTGAGATTGCCTCAGCTTGGCGTTGTATTTCTGTGGCCGAAAAACAGCACGAAAAACGTTATCGCGATCTGTTGAACAACATTGAGATGGGTCAGGTGTTTGCACGAGGGGTAGAATCCACGTGGCGCTGCCGTAACTGCGGATATCTGCACACTGGCAAAGAGGCTCCCGAGCTGTGCCCGGCCTGTATTCATCCGCAAGCTCATTTCGAATTGCTGGGTGAGAACTGGTAAGAATTTTTTGTCCGATGAATGAATTGAGAGGGCCGGTCGCACTTGTGATCGGCCGGAAAGCCCAGCTCCCAATCTCGTTGGTGTTTTATCGTTGCAGGGCTCTAATCGATGTAGATGATAATCTAGATTTTGGCAAGTGCTGGATGAAGGCTTTTTTTTGGGGGCGTTTCTTGTTTGTTTGTAGTCAAAAAGGCTCAAAGATAATGGGTTCGATTTGGTGAGATGTGGTGTGGCTCTCACTGGCAGCCTCTTCATCACCCATTTTTGCCAGGCGCCTTTCCGGACCGCTGTAGTGACGAGGTTGCTTCTTTTCACGAATATTGTCTGAGTTGATATCAACCCATCCACAATCTCTCTTGAATTTATCAATCTTTCCCGAGCTGATCAGGTAGCTCAGGTAAAAATCTTTGACGAGATCATGGGAACCATTCGGGTAGACAACTGGAATCAGCATACAACAAGCTCCTGGGATTTGATTGCATTTAAGTGCCCCCCCCCTGCTTCTTTTCACACTCTAATGCAATTATTTAGCCGGTTCTTAAGTGCCTGTTTTGGTGTTTGTTTTTTAGCGCCTTCGGCTGGTGTCGGAAGTTTTTACAGTGAAACTGTTTTCTGAACGCAAGAAGTCAGCCCTGTTCAGTGTTTTTCGAAGCCGTAACAAGTATTCCGCCAAGGTCTCTCAGGGGTAATTGATATTGCACCAGCCCCAGCCCCCTGCGGAAAGCAAAAAAGATGCTGAAAAAACGCTTCGGTTCGCTCCACACCCTGGGGTGGCCTTGACAACAGCGTCCAGGCATTGATGACAAAGTTGCGAATCAAGCTGCATTCCTTCCATCTATTGTCTCCTGTTAGCGGCTTTTTGCGGCCCCTTGCTGTGTTTTTACGGCATATCTAGAGGCAGCACGTGGTAACGTCTAAACGTTGGCAACATTTTGGGCAGAGTTTTTTCGATCGACAACCTGTTTGATGAGGCCACTCTCAAGGTTTTGTTATATCGACTTGCTGTTTGTGGTTTCTCCCTAAGTCAGTTCTTCTAACTCAGGAATGTTTCTGATGCCAGTAGCGATTCAAGTATCTGCGAAACAACCATTATGTAAAGAGGGAAAAACTTGAAAAAGTTATCGTGGTTCCTGGTTTTAGTTTTTCCCCTGCTGTTCTTTGGGTGTGCGGTACCCGTTAACTCTAATCCTGAATTGCCTTCCAGCGCTCAGCAACTGAACAACGAAACACGCAAGGCCCTGACTTTTAGTCCTGCCTGGCAGTTTAAAACGGATGGTTTTGTAGATGCCTCGCCTCTGGTTGTTGGGGAACGGCTCTATGCTGCCTCGTGGGATGGTCATGTCTACGCTCTCGGCCAGCATGGGCAGCTGATCTGGAAACAGTTTCTCGGTGCTGAGATTGATGCGACTCCGGTGGCGAATGACGAGAGCCTTTTTGTGCAGACTTGGCAGCGACAGGTGGCGGCGTTAAAGCTTACCGATGGACAGCTGCGTTGGCGGTTTAGTTATCCCGAATCTCCGGCGGACGATCACCGACAGGGTGCATTGCTGCCGGTTTCTGGGAAGGTTCTGCTCCCAGCTTGGGGCGGGACCCTGTATGCGCTGGATGCAAAAAAAGGAGAGCCACACTGGCAGTCATCCGGGCATCTGCCACTACGTTCTGCAGTGGTGAGAGATGGTGAGCTGCTATACCTTTCCTCCGGGGATGGGACTTTTAGTGCTTTTGATTTGACTGGTCGATCAGTCTGGTCTGTCTCCATCGGTGCTCCTTTGTTGAGCAGCGCAACTGTAACACCTGACGGGCCGGTCGTTGTCGCTCGTGATGGTTTGCTCAGTGCTTTCGATCGGCAGGGAAAACTACGTTGGCAGCGAGAAACAGGGGAGATCTGTTATTACAGTGCTCCTAATTATCATGCTGGCTATGTCTATCTTGCAACCACGGCAGGAAGTCTTTGGAAACTGGCTGCCGATACAGGACAGACGATTTGGCTGCTTCGTGATCTCGGGGCTTTTTATGGTTCGTCATTGATAGAAAAGCAGCGGCTCTACATTGGTAATAACAATGGTCGGCTCTATGCGATTGATATCGAGAGTGGCAAGGTTTTAGCGACGTTTCAGGCTGGTCGTGATATCCAGAGCACCCCGGCCTTCTTCTTTGGCCGGTTGGTTTTTGGTTCACGTGACGGAAATCTGTATGGGCTCGACCTGCGAGAGGGTGATCAGGCGGTGGAGGAAAAATGATGTCTGCACTTAGCT
>CALZLE010000218.1 GCA_945788205.1 uncultured Desulfuromonadales bacterium | reverse complement strand
GCCTGGTTTATTCTGCTCTCAGCTATCCTCGATGGGTTAGATGGTAAAGTTGCCCGGATGACCGGGACGACCAGCAAATTCGGGGTGGAGATGGACTCTCTGGCCGATGTCGTCGCCTTTGGCGTTGCACCGGGAGTACTGATGTATACCTGGGCGCTAAAGCCTTACGGCAAGCTCGGTTGGTTGGCCGCTTTCCTTTATGTCGTCTGTGGCGCTCTACGTCTGGCCCGGTTCAATGTGCAGGTCGACACAGTGGAGTCGAAGCGTTTTGTCGGTCTGCCGATTCCGGCCGCCGCCAGTATTGTCGCAACCTGCGTCTTGCTGTTTTTCGAGTTGGGTGGGACTGGAACCATTAAAATGGTCTCGGTACTCCTGTTGGTCTTTTTGCTCGCATTCCTGATGGTCAGTAATATCAAGTATTTTTCCCTTAAAGATCCTGATCTGTTCAAACGGCAGCCTTTTACAATGCTGGTCGCTGCGATCATGATTCTGATCGTAATTGTCGCCAAGCCTGAAGTTATGCTGTTTGTGATCGGTATGGTCTATTTGGCTTCTGGACCGTTGGGATATGTCTTCAAGCGTCGACAAGAGCAGAAATTAAAAAAAGTATCAACGACCAACAAGTAACTTCTGTTGGCTGATAATTCTGTTCCGGGAAACTAAAAAAAGTAACGGGGAGCGATCTGGTCATAAAATCAACTTGACTTGATCTGCCTTTTCCGGTTGAATCACGTATTCTAACGAAAAGCGTTGAAGAGGAGTAGTAAGTATTCCTTTCCGTTAAAGAGAGTCGGCGGTCGCTGCAAGCCGATACGGAAAGTTACTGAACTCGCCTTGGAGCTGCAGAGATGAAGCCATCGGTTAGTTTCTGCCGTGAGCCTGCGTAAAGGGATAATCAAGGATTTTGCTGCAACTTGGCAGGGTCGAATCAGGGTGGTACCGCGAAGCATTCAAGCTCTCGCCCCTGTTACAGGGCGGGAGCTTTTTCTATTTTGCTCTTGAAGACATTTTTGGACGTGCTGAAAGGGGGTGGTTCTGAGTGGAATCTGACCTAGGTGACCTGAGACTGAAAACAGATTTTTTAGAGATCAATACGAATAAGAACTGCCCCGATAATGACCGACGGGCCTTCTAGAAAAAGGAAATAGTCATGAGCCAAAAAGAACAGATCATTATTTTTGATACCACTTTGCGTGATGGTGAACAGTCCCCCGGCGCGAGTATGAATATTGAGGAAAAAGTCCGGATCGCCCATCAGTTGGAGCGCCTGAATGTTGATGTTATGGAAGCGGGCTTCCCGATTGCCTCAGATGGTGATTTTGAAGCGGTCAAGAAGATAGCTCAAACCATCAAGGGGCCACAGATTGCTGGTCTGTCGCGGGCCAATAATATGGATATTGACCGGGCTTGGGAGGCGTTACAGTTTGCCGGCGAGCGTGGCCGGATCCATACTTTTATCGCGACCAGCGATATCCATATGGAACACAAGCTTAAAATGAGCGAGCAGCAGGTTCTCGATACTGCTGTTGCTGCAGTTCAACGTGCGGCAGGTTATACCCCGAATGTAGAATTTTCAGCCGAGGATGCAGCGAGAACCCGTCTGCCGTTTCTTGCTCAGGTGATTGAAGCTGCAATTGAGGCCGGTGCATCCACGGTTAATATTCCGGATACCGTCGGTTACACGATCCCTTCGGAATATTTTGATATCATCAGTTACTTGAAAGCCAATGTCAGCAACATCGACAAGGCGATCATTTCGGTTCACTGTCACAACGATCTCGGTCTCTCGGTCGCAAACTCTCTGGCTGCTGTTCAGGCGGGTGCCCGTCAGGTTGAATGTACCATCAACGGTATCGGTGAGCGGGCCGGTAACTGCTCTCTTGAAGAGGTGGTGATGGCGCTGCGTACCCGTCACGACATCCTCCCCTTTACCCACAATGTAAAGACCGAGCAGATTACTCCGTCGAGCAAGCTGCTCACGACCATTACCGGTATTCAGGTGCAGCAGAATAAAGCGATTGTCGGTGCTAATGCCTTTGCTCACGAAGCGGGGATTCATCAGCACGGTATGTTGATGAATAAAGACACCTACGAGATCATGACTCCAGAGTCGGTCGGTTTGAACGCCAGCAAGCTGGTACTCGGTAAGCATTCGGGTCGTCACGCTTTTATCGATCGCCTTAAAGAGCTCGGCTACGATCTGAACAAGGAAGAGATTCAGAAGGCTTTCGTCCGTTTCAAGTCGCTGGCTGATATGAAAAAAGAAATCTTTGACGAAGATCTCGATGCCATTGTTGCCGATGAAGTCTTGCGCGTTACTGAGACTTACAAATTGCTGCAGATGAATGTCAGCTCCGGTTCTTTTGCCTCCCCGACTGCAACGGTTGAAATGGAAGTCGAAGGTGAAGTGAAGAAGACTGCGGTGATGGGTGATGGCCCGGTTGATGCGACCTTCAAGGCGATCAAAGAGTTGACCGGAGCGACCTATCCGCTGCTCAACTTCTCGGTCGGCGCGATTACCGGTGGCACAGATGCTCAGGGTGAAACTTCTGTGCGTTTAAAAACCGAGGAGCGCGAAGTTCTCGGTCAGGGCGCACATCCGGATATCATCGTCGCCAGTGCTAAGGCCTATATCAATGCATTGAATAAAATTGCCAGTTTCGCCCAACGAATGCAGGGTGATATTTGATTTTTTGTTGATTGAGAAATAACAGGAGAACTCAATGGGTAAGACGTTAGCAGAAAAGATTTTTGAAACTCACCTTAAGGACGAGCCGTTCGAGGGGACCAAAGTCCTCAGCCTCGATCGGGTCCTTTGTCACGAAATTACCACTCCGGTGGCGATCGCCGATCTAGAGTGGCGTGGCAAGGATCGGGTGTTCGACAAGACCAAAATCAAGGCGGTTATCGATCACGTAACCCCGTCGAAAGATTCCAAGACCGCGACTCAGGCGAAGATGCTGCGTGACTGGGCACGTCGCCACGAAATCCCCGATTTTTTTGACATCGGTCACAACGGTGTCTGTCACGCGATCTTCCCGGAGAAGGGCTATATCCGCCCCGGTTTTACCGCCATCATGGGTGATAGTCATACCTGTACCCACGGTGCTTTCGGTGCGTTTGCTGCCGGTGTTGGTACCACCGATCTGGAAGTCGGCATCCTTAAGGGGGTTTGTGCCTTCCGTGAGCCGACCAGCATCCGCGTCAACCTGAACGGTACGCTGCCCAGCGGTGTTTATTCAAAAGACGTCATCCTTCACGTGATCGGTCAGCTCGGTGTTAATGGCGCGACCGACCGGGTGATCGAGTTCCGTGGCCCGATCGTCGATGCCATGAGCATGGACGCGCGGATGACCCTCTGCAATATGGCGATCGAAGCTGGCGGCACCTGTGGCGTCTGCATGCCGGATATGACCACCGTTGAGTACCTCTGGCCGTTCATTCAGGACGAATTTGCCAGCAAGGAAGCGGCGCTCGCCGACTACAGCAAGTGGGTTTCCGACGTGGATGCCAGCTACGACAAGGTTCTCGATATCGATGTCTCTGACCTGGAGCCGATGGTGACCTTCGACTACAAACCGGACTGCGTCAAGCCGGTCAGCGAGATGGCCGGAACCAAGGTTGATCAGATCTACATCGGGAGCTGCACCAACGGCCGCATTGAGGATCTGCGCCAAGCCGCCGAAGTGCTGAAAGGCAAGCGTTGCACCGACACCGTGCGCGGCATTGTTTCCCCGGCGACCCCGAAAATTTTTCAGGAGGCGCTCGATGAGGGCATCATCAAGATTTTCATGGACGCAGGGTTCTGCGTGACTAACCCGACCTGTGGCGCTTGCCTCGGGATGAGTAACGGTGTATTGGCCGAAGGTGAAGCTTGTGCGGCGACCACCAATCGTAACTTTAGCGGTCGGATGGGCAAGGGCGGCATGGTTCACCTGATGAGCCCGTCCACTGCTGCAGCAACCGCGATCACTGGCGTTATCACCGACGCTCGTACCCTCTAACCGGATCAAGGAGACAAAGAGATGCAGAAAAAATTTGGTGGATCGGCAATCTTTCTCGACCGGTCCGATATCAATACTGACGAAATTATTCCGGCCAAGTACCTCACCGAGGTCACGAAAGAGGCCCTGACCCCGTACATTCTCGAAGACCTGATGTTGGATGGTTTTGATGCTAAGGGTGAGAAACTGAAGAACGCCACCGTGGTCGTTTCGCGTGAGAACTTCGGCTGTGGGTCGTCCCGTGAGCACGCTCCCTGGGTTTTCGAAGTCAATGATGTACACACCATCATCGCCGAGAGTTATGCGCGGATCTTCCGGCAGAATATGTTCAACTGCGGCATGTTGGCGATAGAACTGCCGAAGGCAGATATCGATCAGTTGATTGCTCTGCAACAGCAGGGTGATGTGACGGTTTCCGTCGACCTTGACGGACAAGCAGTGACCGCAAAAGCTGGCAGTGAAGAGAAACAGTTCAGCTTCAATATTACCCAGTTCGATAAAGCGCTGGTCGAAGCTGGTGGCTGGGTCGAATTTGCTGATGCTCGCTACTAAGTACAGTCAGCAGGAATCTTAGAATGATAAAAAGGCCAGCCGGTTACGGTTGGCCTTTTGTTTTGGTTTCGTAACTGTATGAGGCTGATTAGTATCTGGACTTACTACCTTCGAGGCGACAACTATGCTGACACAGGGGGAAACTGTCCATCATCGTTCGATATATGAGACGAGTTGACTAACACAATTCCTAAGGACAGAAGGGCATTTTTATTGGCAGGATATTTGGCAATAGATTGAAGCCGTTGGTCGATGGCAGAGAAGCTTTGCAGATCAGCTAAATTTGGGAGATTAAAGCTCAGCTGACTTACGCTACTCTCTGCAGATCGACGGTCAAACTTAAAGGTTGGTTTTCAGCAATGAGCGAAAGGCATACCCTTAGAGTAGACTGTCAAACAATTCAACTCGAACATTCATATTCAACAGAATATCGCCAGCTCCGAATTGATGAAAAATAGAGACATCTGCCGCATCCCGGCCATAGGCGATAGCAATTCTCCGCTCGCTGTTCAGGTGCTGAGTCGGATCAAAGGTATGCCAACGGTCACCAACATACACCTCTAACCAGGCGTGTAAATCCATCGGCTGAAGATCATAGAGATATCCGGCAACAAAACGCGCCGGGAGACTTATACTACGGCAAAGAGCAATCCCCAAATGAGCCAGATCCCGGCACACCCCCACTTGTCGCGCGTTAACTTCAACGGCAGAGATCGGTAGGTTACTCGAGCCCGGACTATACAGAATATTGTTCTGCACCCATCGACAGATATTTGCTGCCTGCTCATAACCAGAGACATCATCAGCGGTGATCTCTCGGGCAAGATCACCAAAACGATCCGATTCGCAATAACGGCTCGGCAACAAAAAGGCGAGTGTCGCTTCTGGAAGCTCCGGAATTCCGATAAACTCCCCATCAGCCGCGCTGTTCAAATGGTCCGGCACCATCACCTCACAAGAGGTTTGAATCGAAAACTCACCCGGCGGCGCAACCAGACGTTGACAAAGATTGCCGAAAATATCGGTATATTCGTCCACCCCGACATGCGGCATCAGCAGATAGGATTCTCGCACAACCCACTGCCGGGCCCCACTGCGGGGTCGCAGCATCAGGATCAGCGGCGTTGCATCCTCAATCTGAAAATCAAGCGTACAGGCTGCTCTTAGCCCTGTCGCAAAGGAACCCTCTGTCAACTTATTCTCCTAATTAGATGACTTTCCTGGCTGGCGATACGCTATCAGCCAGTTGAGGACTGAAAAAGACCTCATTTATTGCTGCGCCGACTTCATTGATCCGGGTCTGGGTCTGGTCGAGATATTCGTGAAGACCCGTTTCCAACAACTCGTCCAGCGAGGCGAAATTAAACTCTGCCAGCAGCCGTCCCAGCTTCTGCTCCGCCTTGTTGGCAAAAGTGCCACGGGCACTACCGGTAATGTTATTCATCGAAATAATGGCAGTGATAATCGAGTAATGCACCGCCCGCGGGAAATTCGGATCGAGTAGCAGAAAATCGACAATTTTGTTCGGATTGATCCGGCCATAGCGCTTACGGTACATCTCGAAGGCGCTGGCAGAGCGCAACAGGGCTCCCCAGAGTAGATTGTCGTAAGAACTGCCGACATAATCGACCGACGGCAACAGGATGTAATATTTAACGTCCAGGATCCGCGAGGTTTTATCGGCCCGCTCCAGCATCCTCCCCATTCTGCCAAAGTGCCAACCCTCGCCATGATTCATGGTCGAGTCGGTGATGCCACCAAAGGTGTGGCTGGCGGTCATGATATCGACAAAGAATTTATGCGGCAGATCCATCGAGACATCTTTGGCCGCCGAACCAATCATCAGGTAAAAGGTGTTGATCTGCTCCCACATCTCCGAGCTTATATATTCCCGCACCGAACGGGCATTTTCCCGCGCTGCCCGCACGCAGGAGTAGATCGAGTTCGGGTTGTTGCGGTCAAAGACCAGAAATTCGATGGCATTTTCCCGGTCCGCGTTTTGGTAGAGCTTGTTGAACAGTTCATGGTCCCCGGTGGTATTGATCAACGGCATCCACTGGTCCCCGGCATTTCCGGGGATATCGAGGGACATATGATAGTTGGCATCGATAAAACGAGCGACATTTTCAGCCCGCTCGATATAGCGATTCAGCCAGTAAATGGAGTTGGCGACGCGACTCAGCATGGCTTCACCTCCTGACCTTGATCCTGACTCTGCAGGGGCGATTCCGGAGAGCTTCCTCCGGCGGTATTAAGCACCCAGGTATCCTTGCTACCCCCACCCTGCGAGGAATTGACAACCAGGGAACCTTTCTTCAAAGCCACCCGGGTCAGACCGCCCGGCAGCACATAAACGCTCTCCTTGCCATACAGGATATAGGGGCGCAGATCGACATGCCGCCCTTCGAAATGGTCGTTGACCAGCACCGGAACCCGTGACAGAGCAAGGGTCGGCTGAGCAATGTAGGTGCGTGGTTTGGCCTTGATCCGCTTAGCGAACTCGGCCTGCTCTTTTTTGGTCGAATGGGGGCCGACCAGCATCCCGTAGCCACCCGACTCGTTGACCGCTTTTACCACCAGCTTGTCCAGGTTCTCCAGGACATACTGGCAATCGTCATCTTTCCAGCAGGCATAGGTCGGCACATTCTTGGTGATCGGCTCTTCACCCAGGTAATACTTGATGATATCCGGCACGTAGGCGTAGACCGCCTTATCGTCAGCAACGCCGGTGCCTGGAGCGTTGGCCAGTGCGACCTTGCCCTTACTGTAAGCCTTCATCAGACCCGGCACGCCGAGCATTGAGTCGGCACGAAAAGTTTTCGGGTCCATAAAATCGTCATCGATTCGGCGATAGATGACATCGACCCGCTCCAATCCCTTGGTGGTGCGCATCATTACTTCGCCACCTTTAACCACCAGGTCCCCCCCTTCAACCAGCGGCACTCCCATCTGCTGGGCGAGGAAGCTGTGTTCAAAGTAGGCCGAGTTATAGATCCCGGGAGTCCAGACCACCACAACCGGAGAGCGGACGCCGGGGGGAGCCATTTCCTGCAGCATGTCGAGCAGGCGACTGGGGTATTCCATCACCGGCTGGACGCTACAGGCATCGAACACCATCGGGAAGGTGCGCTTCATGATCTGCCGGTTTTCCAGCACGTAAGAAACCCCGGACGGGCAGCGCAGGTTATCTTCCAGCACATAAAACTCCCCGTCGCCGCTGCGCACCAGGTCGGTTCCTGTGATATGACACCAGACACCGTTGGGCGGCTGCAGACCGATACAGGGTTTACGGAAACCGTCGGCTGAGAGGACCAGATCGGCCGGCACGACCTTGTCTTTGAAGATTTTCTGATCATTGTAAACATCATTGATAAAGCAGTTCAGTGCGGTGATCCGCTGCGTAAGACCTTTTTCGAGGACCTCCCATTCATGAGCCTGAACAATTCGTGGCACAATGTCGAAGGGGAAAATCTTCTCCGTCTGCGTTTCACTGCCATAGACATTGAACGTGATACCCAAGTTCAGCAGCGCACTTTCAGCGGCCTTCTGGCGCCGTTGCAGCTCTGTCTCTGGCAATGCGTTAATCCGCTCGACCAGTACATCCGCACCAGCGCGCGGCTCACCCTGTGGATCGAACAGTTCATCATAAAATCCCTCAGTATCATACCCATCAAATCTCATTTGAGGCTCCTTCCATAAAAACAGATAAGGAATTTACGCCATTGTAAATCAGACAATTCTGGCAACATCCACCGAAACCTTGACCTTGTGTTTTCCACCACCTAAAGCGACACCTTTAAGCGGTGAAACATCAGAAAAATCCCGCCCCCAGGCGACGGTAATATGCTGTTCTCCAAGTGACTTGTTATTGGTCGGGTCAAAATCGATCCATCCCAAGGTCGGTGCAAAAACCGAAAACCAGGCGTGCGACGCATCGGCACCGACCAACCGCTCCTGTCCTGGTGGCGGCAAGGTTTCGATATAACCGCTGACATAGCGAGCCGCCAACCCGAGTGAGCGCAGACAGGCAACGCCCAGATGCGCGAAATCCTGGCAGACCCCGCGGCGGGTTTCCATCACTTCAACGAGCGGTGTGGTCACTGTCGTCACCCCCGGCTCGTAGGTAAAATCGGTATAAATCCGCGTCATTAACTCAGCGGTTGCCTCACCCAGCGGTCGACCTGCGGGAAACGATACACGGGCATACGCTTCCAATTCAGCGGACCACCGAGCCAGCGGTGAATCGTAAAGAAACGGCAGGGCGGAAAAAACCTTCGGGTTACGCTCGCTGGCCAGCTGTTTTTGAACCATATCCCAAGGAAACTGATTCGCCGCAGTCAACAGCTGCGGGTCGGGCGATACCACCACCTCGTTGAGTGCAGTCACCCGTAGTTTTTCGTGTGGGTACTGCACGGCAAAGTGACTGATCCGGTTGCCAAAAAAGTCGCTCCGCTCGCGAAAATCTGCAGGCACCGGATCGACCTGCAGTTCACTGCGCAAGCACTGCTGCCAGACAGTATCACGTGGCAGCAGACAGGCTTCGTTGCGGCACAGGGCAACCGGCTGGCTGTAGCCATATTCGGTTGTGTGCGTCACCCGGAACTTCATGATGCCTGCTCCTGCTGAATCGCTCCCAGCCGCTGGCGAACCAGGGTCGGGCTGAAATAAAGTTGCATCAGTTTCTCGGAAAGCTTTTCCAGCCGCTCTTTTTGCTCCAGCAACAATTCCTCCAGCAGCGGATAACTCTCACCACCGCCCGACAACTGGATCAACGGCTTCAGGTCGGTGCCGCTCAGATCGGCGAAGAACTCCTTGATGCCGGTCGTGTTATTGGCCTGATCAGCGAACGGCTCCTGCGGCAGTTCGCCAACCATCCTTTGCAGTTGTTTCAATTGATAAGCCAGAGCGCGCGGATAATTTGCATCGGTCAACAGCAGTTCCAGAATCATCGGCAGCTGCATAAAAGACCGATAACGCCGCCGATAGGTGATCAGGCTGTTGCTGGTTGCAAGCACGGTTTCGAACATCTGCGCTTCCATCGATGGCTTTGAGTAGGGCACCAGAGTGGCCCGCAACAGAGCGATCAGGTTCAGTGCCCGTTCCAGGCTGCGGCCGATTTTCAGAAACAACCAGTCGGTTTCACGCGCCATATTGTCATTATTCAGGCCACTGAATGCCGACAATTGAACCAGCAAGCGGTCGATACTGTCGTGCAGTCGCCCGCTGCCGATGTAGCTGATCGAAAAACGTGGATTCCAGTTTTGCTGGATATTATCAACGATCCGCCAGGCATCGACCGGCAAGCTGTCGCGGACAAAATAGGCAGAGTGGCCGAAGCCCCGCAGTGACGCCCGCAGGCTTCCGGGGCGCTCAACATCGCTGGATAGCGACATCAGCTCGTTGCGCGGATCGGCCAGCTTTTTTTCTGCCCCCTCACCAACGAAGCCGGGGTAAGTCAAGGTCACGTGGGTCAATGCGCGGAGCAGGTGTTCCAGGTTGCGGCGATCATCAGGATCGCGAAATTCACTGAATTCTCGGTATTGGACCAGAATCGAGCGGAGCAAGCGGGCGGTCGCATCGGAGCGCTCGGCGTAGCGGCCAGCCCAGAACAGATTTTCCGCCGCCCGGCTTGGCAGCGAACCCATCGAGGCCTCGATATATTGATTCGGCTGCGCCTGCCGCCAGAGATTGACCTGCTTATCCGGCTCGCCGGTCAACACCCAGGTATCTTTGCTGTAGCCGCCAGACTTTGACACCAGCAGGCGGCTTTCGCTCTCATCGATCCGCGACAAACCACCCGACATCGCCAGGTAGCCCTGCCCGGTGGCCGTCAGGTAGGTGCTGAAAACGCAGGGCCGTTGCTCGATTTTATCGCCGAGAAAAGATGGGACCCGGGTCAAACGGGACAGTTCCTGACCAACATAAAGATGCGGGTCGGCATTGATTCGTGCTCGCCACTCCTCCAATTGGACAGGACTCAACTCGCCCGGCAGCTTCTCAGGCAGCCCGGCCAGCGGATGAATCGGCTTGATGATCAAGCGGTTCAGGTTGCGCAGCACAAACTCCCGTTCACGTGGTTGGCCACACCACCAAGTCGCCACCGAAGGTAACTTTAACTCCTCCCCCAGCAAACGCCGGCAGAGGGCCGGTAAAAAAGCCAACAAGGCTGGATTTTTGATCAGATTACAGCCGATGGCGTTTGCGGTGACAACATTGCCGAGGCGAATCGCCTCCAGCAAACCGGTAACCCCTAGCAACGAATCTTCACGCAACTCCAGGGGATCACAGAGATCATCCGCCAGCCGGTTGAGGATGACATCGACCTGCCGCAAACCACCGACCGTTTTCAACCAGGCACAACCGTCACGGACGATCAGATCGGCTCCCTGCACCAGCGGGAAGCCGAGATAAGAGGCAAGGTAGGCGTGCTCAAAATAGTGCGGATTCTCCGGACCGGGGGTCAGCACCACAATGCGCGGCTCTGCCTGTTTGTTCCGCGCCAGCTGAGTCAACCGGTCAGCCAGGACTCGATAATACATCGCCAGACGATGGACCTGAAAATCCTGATACAGTCGCGGAAAGCTGCGGGTCATGACGATCCGGTTCTCTAAAGCATATCCAGAGCCGAAGGGGGGCTGGGAATGATCCTCCAGCACCCAGAAACGCCCATCTTTGCCCTTGGCCAAGTTCGCCGAATACAGGTTCAGGTGGCGTTCGCCCGCAGGCAACAGCCCAACACAGGGCCAGAGAAAACCGCTCTGTGCGTAAATCAATTCCGGCGGCAGCAGGCCATCCTCAATCAACTTCTGCGGCCCGTAAATATCGGCCAGAATCAGGTTAAACAGCTCGGCCCGTTGTACCAGCCCCGTTTCGATCTCGCTCCACTGCTCGGTATCGATAATCAACGGAATCGGGTCAAACTGCCAGGCACGGGCAGTATCCATGGTATCGAAATCGTTGTAGGTGGCACCATTCTCACGTAACAACCGCTGGGCTTCTTTGTGCCGTTTCAGCAGCCGCTTGGTGCCAAGCTTGTCCAGTGTTTGCAACAACTTTTGCTCGTCCGGGCGCAACGTGCCCGCAGCCGCCCCCAGCTCATCCTCTGCACTCAACCTTGTGGCAAAAGATTGGGAGCTGGCCCCCTGATGCTGTTTCTGAAACTGTCCATTTTCTATTTTCACGTATTGCTCACTCTTATACCGACAGCAGTCGGCCGTTCGAAAAACCTACCGCCCGCGGCGCAAATCGAGGGTATAGGGAAATTCCAGATTGCGCTCTTCCCGCGGCAGCTCCATCGGCCCCAGCGGGTTCCCCTCGGGGAGGAACTGACCGAGGCTGTTGAATTCCGGCTGAGGCTGCAACGGCCCCTGAGTGTGCTCGGTGTCACGGAACAGAGAAACCCGGCGCGACTCGGCGGTGATGGCATTGACCGGAAAATCCTCGTAGCTGCGACCACCCGGATGGGAGACATGATAGGTACAACCACCGATCGAGCGACCGTTCCAGCCGTCGATGACATCGAACACCAGGGGCGAATGTGATGGAATCGTCGGGTGCAAAGCCGACGGCGGCTGCCAGGCCCGGTAACGGATGCCGGCGACAAATTCATCCTTGCGTCCAGTGCTGCGTAGCGGCACCCGGCGGCCGTTACAAGCGATATGATGCCGCCCTTCGGTCAGGCCGGTGATATGCAACTGCAACCGCTCGACCGAGGAGTCGACATAGCGAGCGGTGCCTTGACTGCTGACCTCTTCACCCAACACATGCCAGGGCTCAATGGCAAAGCGCAGCTCCAGTTCGATATCGTCGATCTGCACCGTCCCGTAGCGTGGAAAACGGAACTCAAAGAACGGCTCAAACCAGTCGAGCTGGAACGGGTAGCCGGCCTCCTGCAGATCGCTGACCACCTCTTTGATGTCCTGTCGCACGTAATAGGGCAGCAGGAAGCGATCATGCAGGCCGGTTCCCCAACGGACCAGATCCTGCTTGTACGGTTGTTTCCAGAACCGGATCAGCAGGGTCCGCAAAAGCAGATTCTGCACCAGGCTCATCCGCGCATGCGGCGGCATTTCGAAGGCCCGCAGCTCCAGCAAGCCCAGACGACCCGCGGCGCTGTCGGGCGAATAGAGTTTATCGATACAGAACTCGGCCCGGTGAGTATTGCCGGTGACATCGATCAGCAGGTTACGCATCAGGCGGTCAACCAGCCAGGGAGTTGCGACTTCCCCTTCCGGCATCTGCTGGAAGGCAATCTCAAGTTCGTAGAGCGAATCATCGCGTGCTTCATCGATCCGCGGTGCCTGACTGGTCGGTCCCATGAACATTCCCGAAAAGAGATAGGATAAGCCGGGATGGTGCTGCCAGTAAGTCACCAGGCTGCGCAACAGATCGGGGCGGCGCAGCATCGGGCTGTCTTCCGGCGTCTCACCGCCGAGGGTAATGTGATTGCCACCACCAGTGCCGGTATGACGGCCATCGAGCATGAACTTCTCGGTGCCGAGACGACACTGGCGCGCCTCTTCGTAGAGGAGGACGGTGTTGTCGACGATCTCCTGCCAGCTTTTGGCCGGATGGATATTGACCTCGATGACGCCGGGATCGGGAGTGACCGACAATCGCTCGATCCGATAATCGCGCGGCGGCTCGTAACCTTCGATCACCACCGGCAGTTCCAGTTCGCTCGCCGTGACTTCCACCAGACTGATCAGATCGAGATACTCTTCCAAACGGCCGAGGGGCGGCATAAAAATATGCAAGCGGCCATTGCGGGCTTCAACGCAGAGAGCGGTGTGGGTCACTTCGACCTCTTTGCGCACCTCCGGTTCTTCTTCCTCTTTTTTCGCACTCTGCAGCTCCGGTTCCGGCACCAACTTGCCGGCCCAGAGACCATGATAATTTTCCAGTCCCGGCAGCTGCTGAAACTGACTCTGTTCGAAAAATGGTTCACGTTTTTCCGGCGTGACCCAAGGCAAAGAATCGAGCGGCAACCGCAACCCCATCCCAGAATCACCCGGAATCAGGAACATCTCCGAACGACGGAATTCCCACGGGCTGCTATCCCAGTTCTGGGTCTCAGCATCCCACTTCAGCGGCAGAGCATAACCAACCGGGTCACCCAAACCTTTTTCCAGCACCTGCGCCAGGGTTCGACGCTCCGAAGAATCCTTCAAGTCGGCTTTGTGCGGATCAAGGTTGGCCGGGACCGAACCCTCTTTCCAAAGCCAGTAGAGAGTGTCTTCGTAACCGGGCACAAGATAATCTTGGTTGATGCCGAGATGTTGAACCAGCCGTTCGGCGAACTCTTTCGCTTCAGGTCGCTTGAGCTGGTAGTCTTTGTTGATGTCAGCCAGCCATTTTGGATCCTGCCAGATCGGCTGCTTATCCTTGCGCCAGAAACAGCTGTTGGCCCAGCGTGGCAGCGGTTCCCCCGGATACCATTTGCCCTGGCCGAAATGCAGCAGACCACCGGTCGCGAAGGCATCGCGCAACCGTAAGGTCAGGTCGTAGGCCAGTTCCCGCTTATGTTCGCCGTCGGCGCTGGTGTTCCACTGGGCGCTCTCCATATCGTCGATGGAAACAAAGGTCGGCTCACCGCCCATGGTCAGGCGAACATCCTCGGTGACCAGATCGGCATCAACTTTCTTGCCCAGTGCGTTGATCAACGTCCACTGTTCGTCACTGTACGGCTTGGTGACGCGCGGGTCTTCGTGGATACGGGTGACGGTATTGCTATGCTCAAACTCCACCTCGCATTTGTCCATCCCTCCGGTCACTGGCGCGGCGCTGACCGGGTGCGGGGTGCAGGCGAGCGGGATATGTCCTTCGCTGGCCAGCAGCCCGGAGGTCGGGTCGAGGCCGATCCAGCCGGCACCCGGCACGTAAACTTCTGTCCAGGCATGCAGATCAGTAAAATCTGCTTCCGGCCCGGAAGGACCATCGAGCGATTTTTCATCAGCTGTCAACTGCACCAGGTAGCCGCTGACAAAGCGGGCCGCCAAACCAAGATGGCGGAAGATCTGCACCAGCAGCCAGGCCGAATCGCGGCAGGAGCCGATTTTCCGCTTCAGAGTGGTTTCGCAAGCCTGTACCCCTGGCTCCATCCGTACCGAATAACCGACCGTCTCCTGAACCAGCCGGTTGACGTTTACTAAAAAATCGTTGGTGTTGACTTCGCTACGATCAACCTTTTCTAGCCACTTTTGCAGCAACGGACCGGTAACAATTTTCTGCAGATAGGGAGCCAGCTCAGTCCGCTCTTGCTTTTCGTAGGTAAACGGATATTTTTCAGCATGCTCCGCGACAAAAAAGTCGAAGGGGTTGTAGACCGTCATATCGGCAATCACTTCGACTTCGAAGCTCAGTTCGCGGGTCTTTTCAGGAAAGACCAAGCGTGCCAGATAGTTACCGAAGGCATCCTGCTGCCAGTTGAGAAAGTGATCTTCCGGCGTCACTTTCAGCGAGTAGGCATGAATCGGGGTACGGCAGTGAGCCGCCGGACGCAATCGCAGCACATGAGGAGAAAGAGAGACCGGACGATCAAATTTATAGCTGGTGACATGATTACATGCGATGCGGATAGGCATAGAGGATCCTCATACAAAAGGTAGGAGATTTTCTTTCTACAAAGCAAAAAGCTCAGGCAGAGAAGCAATCAAATACAAATAAGTCACACCTAAAAACCAACCCTCACAATACGAAGGCGATAATTTAATTAATCGCCATAGTAGCATAAATGCTGATTTCGCAATTTAATTTTAGCGGGGCTCAGAGCTCCTGATTTCTGAGATGTGCTACGTATCCCTCTCCGTGTCCCAGGAATCCTGTCAAAATGCTTTCAATTTATCCTATGGATATTCTGTGCCGAAGAAAATACACAACGTTTGCCTTTTGTGTTAACAACATTTTTGCTTTGCTGGGGAAGAAAACAGGAGCGACTACAGAATGCTATAGTTGAGTCTCAAACGATAGGAGTCGCTTATGTCTACCCTCAGGGTCCGTTTCGCCAATGCCAACAATGAACAGCTAGCTGCCCAGCTCGATCTGCCTGTTGATCAAAAACCACTGGCGTATGCGATTTTTGCGCACTGTTTCACCTGCACCAAAAATATCAAGGCGGCGGTGCGGATCAGTCGAACGCTGGCACAGGAGGGGATCGCAGTGCTGCGGTTCGATTTTACCGGGATTGGTGCCAGTGAAGGCGAGTTTGCTGAGAGTAATTTTTCTTCGAATGTCGATGATCTGCTTAAGGCGGCCGATTTTCTCGCGCGTGAATATCAGGCGCCTGCGTTACTGGTTGGTCACTCCCTTGGCGGAGCGGCGGTCCTGCAGGCTGCGGATTCCATCGCATCAGTTCGGGCGGTGATTTCGATTGCTGCGCCGTCGGATCCTGCCCATATCCTGCATCACTTTGCAGAGCATAAAACTGAAATTGAGCGCAACGGTGAGGCAGAGGTCAGTCTTGCTGGCCGGCCATTTAAGGTGAAAAAACAATTTCTTGATGATTTACAGCGCACCCGGCCGGAAACTCTGAGCCGACTGAAAAAAGCACTGTTAGTCATGCATTCTCCCTTGGATGAAACTGTGTCGATCGATCACGCTGCGCAGATATTTAAAGCGGCGAAGCATCCAAAAAGTTTTATCTCGCTCGATACTGCCGATCATCTGCTGTCAAATGAGCCTGATGCTGTCTACGCTGGAAAAATGGCGGCGAATTGGGCCTGTCGGTTTCTCGATGCCGTTCGGGAAGACCCGGATACGCAGCACCCCGAGAACCGGGTCATTGCTAAAATCAACCAGGGGTTTCGTACTGAAATCATCGCCAATGGCCATTCGTTGACCGCTGATGAGCCGATCTCCGTTGGCGGGACCAATAGCGGGCCTTCACCCTATGATTTGCTGGTCGCAGGGGTCGGGGCTTGTACAGCGATGACGTTACGGATGTACGCTGATCACAAAAAACTCCCCCTCGAATCTGTTTCTGTCACTTTGTCGCACGCAAAGATTCATGCCAGTGATTGTGAAGAATGTGAAACCGAGAAAGGCAAAATAGATCGGATTGAACGTGAAATTTCAGTCCGCGGGAATTTGAGTGCAGAAGAAAAAGAGCGGCTCTTACAAATTGCTGATCGTTGTCCGGTCCACAAAACACTGCACTCGGAGGTCAATATCGTTAGTCGGCTCGTCGACTGACGTTGTCGCGATCGCCCGCGCCCTTATATAGCAAATCTTTCTACTTGCCAGACCGATCCTTTACGACTATAGTCGGCGTCTTTTGCGCCAAATCTCAACTAGTTGTAAAGGATTCAAATGTTCGAATTTATTGCCCGTAAATCTGCAAATTGCAAAGATGATCTGCTTTCCGGTTTGACCGTTGCTTTGGCCCTGGTGCCGGAAGCGGTCGCCTTTTCTTTTGTCGCTGGTGTCGATCCCTTGGTCGGCCTCTATGCCGCTTTTATGGTCGGCCTGATTACTGCCGTTATTGGTGGCCGCCCGGGGATGATCTCTGGTGCGACCGGGGCTTTGGCTGTTGTTATGGTGACGCTGGTCGCTGATCATGGCGTTGAATATCTGTTTGCCACAGTTGTGTTGATGGGGATTATCCAGATCAGCGCCGGAGTGTTGCGCCTCGGTAAGTTCGTGCGTC
>CALZLE010000217.1 GCA_945788205.1 uncultured Desulfuromonadales bacterium | reverse complement strand
GGAGGTTGACGAGGATGTTGTCTATCAGCTCGTAAAGGTCGTTTTTGAAAATTTTTTCAAGTTTAAGAAGCAGCATCCCGCCTTTTCCAGCCTGTAAAAAGCTGCGATGATTGTTGATGGACTTTCGGCCCCACTCCATCCCGGCGCTATAAGGTACTACAAAGAGGTTGGCCTGCTGTGATTTTCAGCAGAAGGAGAGTACGTGTATTTAACATTGACAAATCAGAATGGGTGTGTAGGATTGTGACTGATTTGGTCAGCATTTGAATTCGTCAAACTAACAGGAGGAAATCATGTGTAATTATCAAGAACGTGACGCGGCAGTTCTTTTCAAGGGAAATCCGGCAACTCTGCTCGGTCCGGAAATCAAGGTTGGTGATTCTGCTCCAGATTTTCAGGTCGTTGATAACGGTTTGGCGCCAGTGACTCTTGCAACTGATGCCGGTAAAGTTCGGTTAATAACCGTCGTCCCGTCAATCGACACCCCGGTCTGCGACACGATGACTCGTCAGTTTAATCAGCAAGCTGCTGATCTGCCGGATTCCGTCGCTGTTTACACCGTCAGCGTCGATCTGCCCTTCGCCCAGAAACGCTGGTGTGGTAACGCTGGTATCGACAAGGTTCAGACCCTGTCCGATTATCAGGAGCGCTCCTTCGGTCTTAACTATGGGTTGCTGCTGAAAAATCTCAAGTTGTTGGCACGGGCGGTTTACGTTATCGATCAGAATGACAAGGTTGCTTATTGTGAGCTGGTTCCGGAAGTAACTGCAGAACCTGATTATGCGGCGGCGCTGGCTGCGGTAAAGGCTTTACTCTAAGTTGCTGCGGACGTAATAATTAAAACGGAAGGGCCCTCGATTTCGCGATCGGGGGTTTTTCTTTTTCAGCGGACGCTAAAGTGGCGCTTGGCAGAATCTTGCAGTTTGCTGGCGACGCGGAAGGATTCTTTAAGCAGCTCCTGCTCGTCTTTGCTTAACGCATACGGGTCGAGATAGTGCGACGGTTCTTGTCCCGCTTCGACGTGGGCGATTTCGTTACGCAACCGCAGGTAGGTAAAAGCTTCGTAAGCAGCTTTGATATGTTCGGCGGTATCGAGATTGAAAACTTTCATGTTGACCAGTTGATCGAGTCGTTCGAAGGTTGTTGTGGCTTCAGCCTGTTTTTCCAGCATGAACATGCGAACGCAGTCGACAATAAAGATACTTCCGGTCTGTTTGGTCGATATTTTTCCCTTACCGTCTTTGTCCTTGATAAAGCGACCGAGCAGACCGATGGGAACTTTGTGTTTGAAGTCGAGTTCCATCATGTAAAAGAGAAACAGTGGGAATCTGCGGATTTGTTGGTGGACAATATTGGTCAGTTTCCGGCACAGGGAGGGATCTCCAACCAGCGGCATAAAGTCGAAGAAAATTGTAGAGTAGCGAACTTTCTGTGGCTTCGGGCTGGTGATCCAGTCGGTAATACGATCGCGCCATTCGTCCAGCCGCCCCCGCCAAAGGGGGTTGTTCACCATCACTTTCCCTTTACAAAGCGGATAGCCGATGATGTCATAGGCCTCGACCAGTTTTTCGGCAAAAGGAATAAAGAAGGCATCGACTTCGGCCTGTTGTTCTTTGGGGAAGTTTTCGTAGATAAAGCCGTTGTCCTGATCCGGGCCGAGCAGCATTTCTTTGCGTCCGCCGCTGCCCATGATGATAAAGCAGAAGTCAATATCGGGCGGGGTCTGCCCCTGCTGGGCCATTTCATCAAGCACCAGTTCATAGCCACGGCGAAGAATGCAGTGATGGATGTAGGAGAGAATTTCCATCGTCTCAACCGTCGAGCGAGCTTCATTCATCAGGATCTTTGCAATCTTGACCATCTCCAGCCGGATCTGCACGAGCGTTTCTATCGATTGCGCAGCCCTGATTTTGCCGATCAACAGCATGGCTTTTTGACTGCGGTAGCGCATCAGGTCCCTGAGGGACACAATGCCGACGAGTTTGCCGCGATTTTTAACCGTGAGAAGTTTATCCTGATGGCTTTCGAGATAAGACATCGCTTCATACATGTAGTTATCGACCGACATGCTGTGTGGTGTCGGGCTCATCAGCTCTTGAGCAGTGATCGAGCGACTATTTACCTCTCCTGGTGAAATGACTTTCGTTACCAGATCTTTTTCAGTGATGATTCCCGTCGGTTCATTTCGTTCATCGACAACCAGAACAGTCCCTACGGAGGTCTCCAGCATTTGCCGGCCAACTTGTTGGGCGGTCGCTGTCGGGGGGCAGGTTTGCACTGGAAAACTCATGATTTCAGCCAACCGCTTTTGGAACGGGTAGGCTTCCATCTTGGTGTTCAGTCCATTTGCATGTTCCTGCACTATTCCAGAATAGAGGCTGCGGATTTGCGAGTGGATCTGCCGGGTGAAATATTTACTGATCTGTGGATAGTTTTGAGCTGCTTCTGTTAACAGGTTCTGTGGAATCAGATAACATTCGGTGTCGGTGACAGTCCGTGCGCCAGCAGTGTAGTCCTCATTTGTAAAAACTGGAGTGCCGCCACAGAATGACCCTGGTTGCCGGTGATCGACCACCATTTCCACACCTCCCGGTGTGAGAGCGACGATTTCGACTTCACCTTCTTTGATGACGTACAGAAAGCCTGATGGTGGGTCATGTTGATTAAAGAGATGGCTTCGTGCTGGATATTTACGGAGGGTTGCTGCTTCGTTAAAGGCTTCGACGACCTCTTCGGGTAGCAGGTTGAACGGTTCGGTGTCACGCAGTGTTGTCGTCAGGCCCATCCCATCTGTCTCCGCGTCAGTGTCAGTATACCGCTTACTGAAAAGGCTTCCTTAAGGGAAGCCTTTCTATTTACCGGGATGTTAACACAGGAGTGAAGGGGTTGAAAGGGATTCGCCTTTCAGAAAAACTTCACAACTCTAAATTGTGCAGGTCTTGTCGTGTTTTTGGTCCTTCTTTTTACCGAACTGGAGGGGGTGCGCTTGCATGCGAATAATTAAGTCCGCAAAGATTTTACCCCAGATCGTGATCCCTGCCATGGCACTCCAGTCACTGTATGGTGCCAAGCCGAGCAGAACAGTGAAAATTGTATAAACACTGACACAACCAGCAAGAAGGTTAACGATGCCGACCAGTGGCGCCCATTTTTTTGGATTCGCAGGAGGGTTGCCCTTTTTAAGCGCAACTTCCGAATAATTCTTTTTGATAAAAATTTTGAATGCCCGGCGGAGCCAGATAAAAGCCATCGGGAAGAGGGCAAGAAACAATATCCAGGTCATCGCGACGTTAACATCAAAAATCATTCTTATCTCCTGTCACCCGGATTGGGTCGTTGTCCTTCAGTTCGTGGGTCGGGCGGATTTTAAAAAGTTCCCCCCGCCGGTTAGGGCGGGGGGAAGTGATCAGACAAGAATCTGATCAACAATGGCACATGGACTTATTTAGTGAGCACCGTCAACAGCTTTGGAGCCCTTAGGGATACGAACATCTTCGACCATCTTAGCGATGTCTTCTGGAACCGCTGGGGTCATGTTCTTGACACCGAAGGCAACGGCGAAGTTAACCAGTGCACCGATGGCGCCAAATGCATTTGGCTCGATACCGAAGAAGAAGCTCGGCTTGCCACCGAAGACGCCGAGGAACTCGGTGCCCTTGATGAAGAAGATGCCTTTGTGAGCAAAAACGTAGAGCATGGTGACGCCGATACCTGCCAGCATACCTGCGATTGCGCCTTGCTTGTTCATGGTCTTACTGAAGATACCCATCATCAGCGCCGGGAAGATCGAGCTAGCAGCCAGACCGAAGGCGATGGCAACAGTACCAGCAGCGAAATCCGGAGGATTCAGACCGAGATAACCAGCGACCAGAATTGAACAGGCCATGGAGATCTTACCAGCCATCAGCTCGCCCTTCTCAGAGATATCGGGCATCAACTTCTCTTTGATCAGGTCATGAGAGATTGCTGAGGAGATCGCGAGCAGCAGACCGGCAGCAGTCGACAACGCAGCAGCCAGACCACCAGCAGCAACCAGGGCGATAACCCAGTTAGGCAGCAGGGCGATTTCCGGGTTCGCAAGAACCATGATATCCCGGTTAACATTCAGCTCGTTGCCAGCCCAACCGGCGGCAGCAAACTTAGGATCTTTAGATTTGTCGTTGTAGTACTGAATACGACCGTCGCCGTTCTTGTCAGTAAACTTCAACAGACCGGTAACTTCCCAACGCTTCATCCAGTCTGGACGCTCTTCATAAACGATCTGTGCGTCAGCAGCAGTGATGTCGCCACCTTGCATAATTGCAGGGTTAACGGTGGTGAGCAGGTTCATCTTGGCCATCGCAGCAACAGCAGGAGCGGTGGTGTAGAGAATCGCGATGAAAACCAACGCCCAACCGGCGGAGGAACGAGCATCCTTAACCGTAGGAACGGTGAAGAAACGCATAATAACGTGTGGCAGACCAGCAGTACCGATCATCAGTGAGAAAGTGTAAACGAAAGTGTTCAGCATGCTGCCACGGAAATTTGTGGTGTACTCGGCGAAACCGAGGTCCATCGAAATCTGATCAAGCTTGCTCAGCAGGGAGACGTCAGTACCGACCAAGTCGGAACCAAGGCCAAGCTGTGGCAATGGATTGCCGGTCAGGTTCAGTGAGATGAAGATTGCTGGTACGGTGTAAGCAAGGATCAGAACACAGTACTGAGCAACCTGGGTGTAAGTGATGCCTTTCATGCCGCCGAAAACAGCGTACATAAAGACGATACCCATACCGATGAAGATACCGGTTGCGTTGGAGACGCCCAAGAAACGGGAGAATGCAACACCAACACCAGTCATCTGACCGATGATGTAAGTCAGGGATGCGATCAGCAGGCAAACAACGCCTACAGTACCTGCGCCCTTGGAGTAATAGCGAGTGCTGAAAAATGACGGCACGGTAAACTTACCAAACTTACGCAGGTAAGGGGCGAGCAGCATGGCGAGTAGAACATAGCCACCAGTCCAGCCCATCAGGAACAGACAACCACCGTAACCGAAAGCCGCAATCAGACCGGCCATCGAGATAAAAGAAGCAGCCGACATCCAGTCAGCGCCAGTCGCCATACCGTTGAGAACCGGGTGGACCGAGCCACCGGCAGCGTAGAATTCGCTGGTGCTGCCTGCACGTGCCCAAATGGCGATACCAATATAGATGGCGAAGGTTAAACCAACGACCAGATAAGTTAATGCTTGAAGACCCATATTAGATATCCTCCTTAATCTTCGTGAACGTCATATTTTTTATCGATATTTCCGATCACCTTGGCGTAGATGAAGATCAGAGCGATAAAAATGTACATTGAGCCCTGTTGGGCGAACCAAAAACCGAGGGGATATCCACCTAGTTGTATACTGTTGAGCGCGGGCGCTAAAAGAATTCCCAGGCCGTAAGAACAGACGAACCAAACGATCAGGACGTTCCTGATCAATCCAATTGTCGCTTTCCAATAGCCTTCCGCATCATGTGTGTGCTCTGCCATAAAAACCTCCTCTAAAATAATGAATGGTTGAAACTGCTAACCTTGAAACAATTAGACTTTGATGGGGCGTTTAGCTGTCCGGCCCCTGATAAACGTTGTTAGGTGTCACTGCGCCTCCTTTCTTCTAAGTGTTTAATCGTCTAAATGCTTGAAATACGCTTTTCATTTATTTGTGTTGATATCTATTTTTAATACACTGTTCTATCTTTTTATTCAGCAGAAGATAGTTCCATTGTCTGTGGCAGTCAACAGTAAAAATAAAACCATGTTAGTTTTTTGCCAATCTACAGGGCGCCATGGTTAGCTGACTGCTGTTTTTGTTCTTCCCCCTTTTACCCCGAAGCCGATATGGCCGAGTTTGGCCGAAGTCATTTCGCCGGCAGCTTTTATCGCCGGGAGGAGTTGGTTGTTGATTTTGCTGTCGTCCATGCGAAAACTGGGGCCGAGCATGGCGAGACTGCCGCAAGTTTGTCCTTCTGCTTCGAAAAGAGGGACGGCAATGCAGGTGCTGCCTTCGCCGACTCCATCCCTGTCGAGGCAGAAGCCTTGATCGCGACATGATTTAAGTTCTTCGTGAAGCTGTGGTTGTTTTTCGATGCGCGACTTGTTTGTTGTTTCGTCGAAAGCAAGTAGCGTTTTTCCTGCAGCGCAGCTGATCAGTGGGAAGCGGCGGCCTGTGAGGGAGACAACTTTGACCTTTTGATCATTGTCTGCCATCTCCAGGAAGAGAGCGTCATCATCTCTTTGGATAACGAGATAGACTGTTTCATTGCACTGCCGGACGAGTTGTCCCATGACCGGGCGAGCTTTGTGGAGAAGGGTCATGCGCGAAAGAAGTTTCTGGCCTACCTCAAACGCAGCGAGACCCAACTTGTATTCGCTGGATCCTTCACCTCGCTCAACGTAGCCATGGCTTTCAAATGTTGCCATCAGGCGAAAGAGGCTCGCCTTGGTCATGCCTAGTTTTGCGCTTAGCTGTGAGAGGCTGCAATTGGAGTCCTCTTCTGCTAGCGCCTCAAGGAGAAGCAGGGCGTTTTCCACTGACCGAATACAGTAAGTGTCTTTTTCCCTGGTCGGCATTGCGTATCGTGTCCTTATTGAATGTCGTGAACTCGGATTGTGAAATAAACCGACTGTTCACTTTAGTGGCTTCTAATGTAATTATCATACTTGATGATAGAAACGATAATACGCCGTTATATTGTTGTCAATATGGTTTTTGATTTTTGCTTTAAGTCGGCCTAAACAACAGTAGGTTGCTTGTTTTAATGATTCTTTATAAGTTGTTGATAGTAATACCAAATTACAAAATTAGTCTTCTAATAAATGTAAATATAACGATGTTTAAAAAAAGTAAAATTCGTTTCAGTTTTGAATTAATCGGCCAATAGTTGGATGTTTGTTTTTGGCTGGCATTGACGATTTGTGATTAAATGAGCTAACTGGGAATCTCTTCGGGGGTGGATATTCTGTTGTGATTTTAACTGGATTGGGTTGGTGTAAAAATGTGTTCTATTGGTGCCCTGGCTGCTGGAGTGATTTTGTTATTTTGCTTGAAGTAAGCGTAGGAGCAGCTTGTACATGACTTTTTAGAGTTGTTTTGCTGTTGGCGATCGTTTGCGCTGGAGGGGGATAGGTGGTTTTTTTTCTAGATGGCTGGTGCCGGGTTTGGTCTGGGCGCTGAAGAGGGCCTATTTTATTGACTTTGGGCCGATTCCAATGGTAGAAAAATCTATTTTTGCACAGGTCTTCCTTCGAGTTATATAAAGTATGTATTTTCCATCAGAAAATGATTTTTACCGTTTGGCAGAGCAGGGGAATCTTATTCCTGTTTATCGAGAGATTCTCGCCGACATGGAAACACCCGTTTCTGCTTTTAGCAAAATCGACGATGGGCAAACGTCCTTCCTGCTTGAGTCGATTGAAGGTGGGGAGAAGTGGGCCCGTTATTCGTTTCTTGGTAGTGGCCCGGCGCGGGTATTTCGCAGTCGTGACAATTATTACGAAGTGCTTGCTGATGGTGAGACTGTTGTCAGTGGCAACTGCGACGACCCACTGAATAAATTACGTGAGCTGATGGAGGAGTTTCAGCCGGTCGAAGTTGCAGGTTTGCCGCGCTTCTTTGGCGGTGCAGTCGGTTATCTCGGCTATGACATGGTTCGCTTTGTCGAAGATTTGCCCGACAGTAATCCGCGGCAGATCGACAGCTGGGACGCTTGTTTCCTGTTCACCGAGCGACTGTTGATTTTTGATAACATGCGGCAGAAGGTCAAGGTGGTCTGTAATGTCCACCTGCAGGAAGGTGACGATCCGAAGGCTGCATACGCTGCTGCACAACAGCAGATTGAGCAGATGATCGCACAACTGCGTCAGCCGTTACAGATCGCCGATCTGCCCAAAGGTGGTGACGGCAAACAAGAGCTGACGCCGAATTTTGAAAAAGAGAAGTTTAAGGCGGCGGTTGAACGCTGCAAAGAATATATCCGGGCTGGTGATATCTTTCAGGTGGTGCTTGCCCAGCGTTTCAGCGGCGAACTACAGTCCAACCCCTTCGATATTTATCGCGCACTACGCACGATCAATCCATCCCCTTACATGTTTTTCCTTCGTTTCGGCGAATCTTTGGTGGTCGGTGCATCTCCTGAAGTATTGGTGCGTAAAGAGGGTGAACAGGTTGATGTACGCCCCATCGCTGGAACCAGACCGCGTGGCAAGGGTACGGAGGAAGATCTGGCGTTTGAGAAGGATCTGCTTGCTGACCCGAAGGAGCTGGCCGAACATATTATGCTGGTCGATCTGGGACGCAACGATGTTGGCCGGGTGGCCCGTTGCGGAACTGTCGAAGTGAGTGAGTTGATGGTCATCGAGCGTTACTCGCACGTTATGCACATCGTCTCCAACGTTCGCGGTCAACTGCGCGAGGGGCTGGATGCTTTTGATGTGTTTCGCGCAGCGTTTCCGGCCGGAACTTTGTCCGGTTCACCAAAAATCCGGGCGATGGAGATCATCGATGAGCTGGAGCCGAGCCGTCGCGAAGTTTATGGCGGGGCGGTTGGTTACTTCTCTTTCAGCGGCAACATGGATCTGGCGATCGCCATCCGTACTCTGCAGATCGAAAAGGACAAGCTCTACCTGCAGGCCGGCGCCGGAATCGTCGCCGACAGTGACCCGGAAATGGAATATCAGGAAACCTTGAATAAAGCCCGCGGCGTCAAGCGCGCCATCGAGATGGCTAACAGGGGGCTTGTTTAATATGCTACTGATGATCGATAACTACGATTCCTTCACTTACAACCTGGTGCAGTACTTTATGGAGCTGGGCGAAGAGGTGGAGGTTATCCGCAACGACAAGCTGACCCTTGATGATATCGAGCAGATGGCGCCGCAGCGGCTGGTGATCTCCCCCGGGCCTTGTACGCCGAAAGAAGCCGGAATTTCAGTTGATGCTATCAAGCGCTTCGCTGGACAAATTCCGATTCTCGGTATCTGTTTGGGGCATCAATCGATCACCGAGGCTTTTGGTGGCGATGTGGTCCGCGCTGACCGTTTGATGCACGGCAAAACCAGCCCGATGCTGCACGACAACAGCGGCATCTTTAAAAACATCCCCTCTCCCTTTACGGCCACGCGCTATCATTCGTTGATTGCCAAGCGGGAAACATTCCCCGATTGCCTGCAGATTACAGCGTGGACTGAAGAGCAGGAGATTATGGGACTGCAGCATAAAGAACTGCCGATCTGGGGAATGCAGTTTCACCCGGAATCGATTCTCACCACCGAGGGGATGCAGTTGTTGCAGAATTATCTGGAATTGACCCAATGCGGAGACTGAAATGATCAAGGATGCGATTGCCAAATTGGTTGAGCGGCAAGATTTGACTGAGCCGGAAATGATCGATGTGATGAACCAGATCATGGGCGGCGAAGCGACTCCGGCACAGGTCGGCTCTTTTATCACCGCACTGCGGATGAAAGGTGAAACTCTGCCAGAGATCGTCGGCGCGGCGAAAGTCATGCGCGCACACGCGACACCGATCAAAGTTGGTGGTGTGGTCGATATCGACCGGGACGAAATTAATGTCGAGCAGGAATCGATTCTCGATACTTGTGGTACTGGCGGTAGCGGTACCAAAAGCTTCAATATTTCGACCACGGTCGCGATCGCGGTTGCGGCCTGCGGCGCAAAAGTTGCCAAGCACGGGAATCGCAGCATCTCTTCCGCCTGCGGCAGTGCCGACGTGCTGGAAAAACTTGGCGTCAACCTCGGTGTTTCGCCGGAAACCGTCGGCAGCTGTGTCGATCAGATCGGCGTCGGCTTTCTGTTTGCCCCGGCATTGCATGGGGCGATGAAACACGCCATCGGTCCGCGGCGTGAAATCGGTATTCGCACTATCTTCAATATCCTCGGACCATTGACCAATCCGGCCGGAGCCGACCGTCAAGTACTCGGGGTTTTCAAAGAAGATCTGGTCGAGCCGCTGGCCAAGGTGTTGCTCAGTCTCGGTTGCCGGCGCGGGTTTGTTGTCCATGGCAGTGATGGTATGGATGAGATCACCCTGACCGGCCCGACCCTGGTGGCGGCAATAAGCGGTGGCGCGGTCGAAGTGCAAACCATCGAGCCACAGCAGTTCGGTTTTGCGTGTTGCAAACTTGAAGATCTGCAGGGTGGTGATGCTGCGCAGAATGCTGAGATTGTCAAAGCTATTCTGGCGGGAGAAAAGGGCCCGAAGCGGGACATCGTTGTGCTCAACGGCGCCTACGCTCTGGTTGCGGCAGGTCTGGCGACTGACGTAGACGAAGGGATTGAAATGGTGCAGTCGGCTCTCGACACCGGCAAGGCCCAGCAGACTCTCGATGATCTGGTGCGGATGACGAACCAATGATTCTCGATAAAATTCTGCAAACCAAAGTTGAAGAAGTTGCTGCGGCGAAACTCCGTGAATCTTACTCCGATCTGGAAAAACGGGTCGGTGATCTGGAGGATCAGCCGCGCGGTTTTGCCCGGGCGTTGCGCATCATGTCCGAATCGGGCGGCACTGCGCTGATTACCGAAGTGAAAAAGGGTTCGCCATCCAAGGGAATCATTCGCGCTGATTTCGATCCTGTTGACATCGCCGTGTCTTATGAAAAAGGTGGCGCCACTTGTCTGTCGGTCTTAACCGACGAGCAGTATTTTTACGGTCACCTGCGCTACCTCTGGGATATCCGTGAGCAGGTTTCGCTGCCGCTGTTGCGCAAAGATTTTATCATCGATCCTTATCAGGTGGTTGAAGCCCGGGTTGCCGGGGCCGATGCGATTTTACTGATTGCCGCAGCTCTCGAAGATGATATGTTGCAGGAGTTGGCCGAGTTGGCCACCAGTCTGCAGCTCGACACCTTGCTGGAAGTGCATGATGCCGATGAGTTGGAACGGGCGTTGATCTTGCCGGTCGATTTGATCGGTATCAATAATCGTAACCTGAGTACCTTTGTCACCGATCTCGCGGTGTCTGAGCAGTTGGCCGGGCGAATTCCGAAACAGCAGTTGGCGGTTGCCGAAAGCGGCATCAACAACCGGGCCGATATTGAACGGTTGCAGGCTGCCGGAGCAGGCGCTTTTCTGATCGGCGAGAGTTTGATGCGTGAAGATGATATTGAAGCTAAGTTAAATTGTTTAATTGGCCTTTAGATACGGAACAGGAGGAGAATTGATGCAAACGAAAATCATTTTGCCAGAAGATCGTATTCCGAAGCAGTGGTACAACATCATTCCAGATATGCCGGGTGCCATGGCTCCGGTCATCCATCCTGGAACCCTGCAACCGGTTACCCCGGACGATCTGCTGCCACTGTTCCCGATGGGTTTGATCGAGCAGGAGGTTTCCACCGAGCGCTGGATCGATATCCCTGATGAAGTCCGTCAGATTCTTGCGCAGTGGCGACCGTCGCCGATGTTCCGGGCTCATCGTCTGGAGAAAGCCCTCGGCACCCCGGCGAAGATCTATTATAAGTACGAAGGTGTTTCGCCAGCAGGCAGCCACAAGCCGAACACCGCGATTCCGCAGGCTTACTATAATATGCTCGGTGGTACCAAGCGGATCGCCAGTGAAACCGGCGCCGGGCAGTGGGGCTCGTCGATCGCTCTGGCCTGCCAGATGTTTGGTCTGGAGTGTACTGTATATATGGTCAAGGTTTCCTTCGAGCAGAAGCCATACCGCAAAAGTATGATGCAGCTTTGGGGTGCGGACGTTATTCCTTCGCCATCGAACCAGACGAACTCCGGGCGCGCAGTTCTGGAGGCGCATCCTGACAGCAACGGCTCCCTCGGTATCGCTATCAGCGAAGCGGTTGAAGATGCGGCGACTCATGAAGACACCCGTTATTGCCTCGGCAGCGTGCTGAATCACGTTTGTCTGCATCAGTCGGTTATCGGGCTGGAAGCGAAAGAGCAGATGGAGATGGTCGGTGACTACCCAGACGTGGTTATCGGTTGCCACGGTGGTGGTTCCAACTTTGCCGGTCTCGGCTTCCCGTTTGTCTCTGATAAGGCCAACGGCAAAGATGTCCGCATTCTGGCCGCCGAGCCGATCTCCTGTCCGACCCTGACCAAAGGGGTCTACGATTTCGATTACGGCGATCAGGCCAAGATGGCTCCGATCTCCAAAATGTATACCCTTGGCCATGATTTCATGCCGCCGGGGATCCATGCTGGTGGCCTCCGTTATCACGGTGCTGCTCCGCTGGTCTCTCAGCTGCTCGACGCCGGCGTCATCGAAGCGAAAGCGGTCGGTCAGATTGAGTGTTTCGAAGCGGCGGTTCAGTTTGCCCGCGCCGAAGGAATCATCCCGGCTCCTGAGTCTTCTCATGCGATTCGCGCTGCTTTTGATGAGGCGCTGCAAGCCAAAGAAGAAGGCAAAGAGAAGACCATCCTGTTTAACCTTTCCGGGCACGGTCATGTTGATATGGCGTCTTACGATGCTTTCTTCTCCGGTAGCCTGGAGAACTATGAAGAGCCGCGCGAGGCGATTCAGGAATCGCTGGCGGCATTGCCGAAAGTCGATATGTAAGGAGCCTTTGTGGCCAACACTCGAGTAAAGATCTGCGGCATTACCAATGTCGAAGATGCACTGCAGGCGGTCGAAGCCGGGGCTGATGCCCTCGGCTTCGTCTTTTATGCCAAGAGTCCGCGCTACGTTACGCCGAACGAGGTGCAGAAGATCATCGCCGAATTGCCCCCGTTCGTCACGACGGTTGGGCTGTTTGTCAACGAACCGATTCCGCGGATTCGCCGGACCATGACCGCAGCGCGACTTGACGTGGTACAGTTGCATGGCGATGAACAGCCGACCGATTGCCTGATTGAGCCGCTGCGGGTGATCAAAGGGTTGCGGGTTAAAGATGCTGTGAGTCTGGATGGTGCGGATCAATATCAGGTTTCGGCTCTGTTGCTCGATGCCTGGTGCGATGAGGCTTACGGCGGCACCGGGAAGCAGTTCGACTGGCAGTTGGTCAAGCGCATGACGGCCAATCGACCGTTAATTCTGGCTGGGGGTTTAAATCCGGAAAACATTATCGATGCCGTCCGGCAGGTCAAGCCGTACGCGGTTGATGTCTCAAGTGGTGTTGAGTCGAAGCCGGGGACAAAGGATCATAAGAAAGTGGCGGAGTTTATCTGCCGAGTGAGGAATGCATGAGTTATCAGTATCCCGACCAGCGGGGTCATTTCGGTGAATATGGTGGCCGGTACGTAGCCGAAACCTTGATGCCGGCACTGTTGGAGTTGGAAGAAGCCTACAGCAGCATAAAAGATGATCCTTCTTTCAGGGAAGAGTTCGAGTACTATCTGAAAAATTACGTCGGTCGGCCGAGTCCGCTCTATTACGCACAACGATTGAGCGAAGAGTTGGGCGGTGCGAAGATTTACCTGAAGCGGGAAGATCTCAACCACACCGGTGCGCACAAGGTCAATAATACCGTCGGCCAGATTCTGCTCGCCCGGCGGATGGGTAAAAAGAAGGTCATCGCCGAGACCGGTGCCGGGCAACATGGTGTCGCGACGGCGACCGTTGCCGCGTTGTTCGGCATGGAGTGTGAAGTTTTCATGGG
>CALZLE010000216.1 GCA_945788205.1 uncultured Desulfuromonadales bacterium | reverse complement strand
GCGGCTTTTTCTGCCGGTCTTAAACCAGACAGCTTTTCTTGAAGCGTCTGCGCATGCTGTAAAAACAACGGATCTTGCGTGATGTGGTGAATTAGCTCAAAAAGCTTTTCCGGGTTTTCACCGAACTCTTTCATCGAAAGAGTTATTCCGACACCAAGCGCTTCAACCCGGCGCATATTAAACTGCTGGTCTGGAATAGTCGGGATACCGATGATCGGCGTCCCGTTTTGTAACGCCTGGTAAATAGTTCCGTTTCCCCCATGGCAAACGACCAGGTCCGCCTCATTCATAACCAGATCACCATCCAGAAAATCCTCCACATAAATCTCACCTTCAATCGATTGCAAGCCATGCTCGCCGCCTTGTCCACCAGTGGTTATAATGGCGACAAACCCATGTTTTTGAAATAGCCTGTAAAGATTCTCAAAAGAGCCGCCCATCCAGGTTGTTCCCATGCTGATGTAAACCAGGAATTTATTCTTTCGCTGCGGGGGCCACCAATTGGGTGTTCCCAGGTCACTTTTCCAGGTAAGCGGGCCAATATATTCGTAGTTGCGGGGCAGGTTTCTGGTTGGAAAGTATTCAGGGATATCCGCTAACAGGGTCAAGTCCTTGCCGGCAAGACAATTGGTGGCAGTCACGGTATTACTGAGCTGGTATTGTTTGCTTAATTTTTTAAAGATACTCGTAGCATTATCGAAGACCATCATCTCCATTTTGAGATTTAAAAGATCCAGGCCCTTGCAAAGCGAGGGGCCTCTTTTTAAGAGCCAGCCAGGAACCCAGTCAAAAAAGGGAATATAGGGCAAGGCGCGGTATTCGGTGGATGAGACATTAACAATAGCCGCGTGCTTGACGCCAGCTATAGCGGTAGAAACAGGTGCGCTGAACCGGCCATCGCTAATGACAAGGTCCGGCTTTACTTCGTTGAAAAGCCTTTTGTCCGCTTCAATCATAGTCTCAAGTTCGTCATCAAGGACAAACTTGAGCTTGCCGTCGCGAATTCGGCCGAACAATAAATCGGGAGGGATTTGATATAGCGGCAGGACCTCAAACCCTTGGTCAACAATAAACCTTTCTGCGGAACCGTCCCCCGCAAAGATAATTTCATGCCCCCGAGCCCTAAGTTCTTGGGCGAGAAGCAGGGGGCGACTGATATGCGAAAGGGTGTGGGTATAAGGAAGGCACAAAATCCGCATGGCGTGACAGCCCTTTCATAAGGAGGAAACATTGATTAGAATCAAGCAAGTAACTAACATATTACTGCCGGTAAATTCTCGTTGCAAGCAAGGATTAAAGGTGAGCACAGTCTTCTGCGGTTCGTAACCCACCTTGGACAGCCAGCCACCGGCAGACTCCAACCCTTCCACTATTGTACCCTGTGAATTGCCAGCAACTGCCGGCTAACAACCTTTTGCCAGGTGTTGGCCCGGCTTATTCATCCAGCCTTCTGCTGCCGACATCGATTACACCGTCTCGCGACCACCTTGTGCCTTGCGCTCCGAAATATTGTAACGACTCCTGTCCCACGCGTTGCCGTGCCTGCCTCGAAGGCTTGTCGGAAGTCTTTACAGTCCCAAGAAGAGGATTTCAGCTGGAGACAAAAGGCATATAAAAACAGCACATTGCGCAACTGGCATGCAATCTGCTAACTAAAGAGCTAAATACAGAGATTGCATGAGCAAGCACTTAGCGAAATAGAAGTTGTTTCGAGGAAGCTGGAACATAAGCTCCCAAACGTCACACCATCCTATAGGAGGAAAAAATGAAAAAGATTATGTTGACATTGTTGTTGGGACTGGTCTTTGGTCTTGGCACGGCCTATGCCCAGCCGTGGGACGGCGCGGTAGCCGATGCCGCTTTTAATTTTACGGACCCTACCGTGCGTACTTTTGACTGGGCGGAGTCCGGTTCCGGTATGGCCGACGGAGTAGTTGTTGCTAACGGTCAGATTGCACCGTTGAGTTCATTTATATTCAAATATCAATCTTTTCTGGTTGGCCTGAACGATGCGGCTGGGCAGGCGGTTGATTTCCCAGGGCTGAACGATACCTTTGAGTACACCTTTGTAGCCGAGATTCCTGAGTTTGTAGAGTCTGTCACAGATTTAGGCGGCGGCAATACAGCTGCAGTTTTCTCGGTCTTGGCTGGTTCCGAGTGGTACATGTATGTAGATGGTGATCCCAATGCGAATGTGCAGACCGGCCTTGGCTTTGACGATGGTGTGCTGGTCGCAAGCGGGTCCTTCAATGTAGGCGAGACCAGCACTTTTATTGCAACCGGAGCGACAACCGGGCAAGGGGCTATCCAGATCGCGGGTTTAGTCGATTTTGCCAACGCCCTTTACCTCGACCCGGCATTTCTCGCCAATGGGGATCCGTGGATCTTCGACATTGCTTTTGACTCTAACCTGAACCTCCCGCCAGGCACCTCTCTGATGGATATCGGTGGAAGCTTCTTTGATAGCCGTGCTGGTGAGGGCAACCTCCTTCCCAATATGTACACAGGCGCTGCTGACCAACTTTTCTTCAAGGTCGATGGCAGCAATACTCTCAGCGTAGTCCCGGAACCTTCAACCGTACTTCTTCTCGGTGTTGGCCTGTTAGGCTTAGCTGGCTATGGCCGGAAAAAAATGAAGTAATATCATCCTGTAACAGGTAGGACAAACAATAAAGCCAAGGAAATTTCCTTGGCTTTATTGTTTCTGCATCAAGTTTTTTCCTATCCGGTGAAGACTGGGGACCCTTTTCGCCTGCACTGCCATCAAGAGACAAGAACTAATTTAAAAATGGGGCCATTTCCTTCGCTGGATTTTCCAAGATATCGACTATTCTCTTAAAAAATTTTGCCGCTTGGGCGCCAGCCATAACTCTTCTATCCCAATTCAGGGTAAGGTCAAAGGTCTGGCAAGCGACAACTTCGCCCTTTTTCACTACTGCTCTCTCCTTTGCAAAACCAAATGAGATGCCTAAGGGGGTAGCCCATGCCCCGGACATTGTATCCACCCCGTATTTTGCCGGTGAACTTATGGCTAAGGCCCCTCCCCGCCATTTCAACCAAAGGCTTGGAAAATAAACCGGCAGCCGGATGATGAAAGAG
>CALZLE010000215.1 GCA_945788205.1 uncultured Desulfuromonadales bacterium | reverse complement strand
TTCTTCGGATCGAGAACTTCCATCGAATGCTGACTGAAGTAGCCAAGCTTCACATTGGCTCCGATGGTGGCACTGCCACTGGTCGGTTCGGTCTCTCCGGCAAGAGATTTCAGAAAGGTTGATTTGCCTGCGCCGTTCACCCCGACCACAGCAATCTTGTCGCCCCGCTGGACCATTCCGGTGATTCCGGAAAAGACCGGTTTTTCACCACCATCATCCAGCGGCCAAACTTTGGCGAGGGCATCTATGGCAACAACATCGTCACCACTGCGCGGTGGCTCAGAAAATTCAAACTTGACCAGCTGCTGCTCCGGTGGCAATTCGATCCGCTCGATCTTCTCCAGTTTTTTCACCCGTGACTGCACTTGCGCGGCATGGGAGGCGCGGGCGGCAAAGCGGGCGATAAACTCTTCTTCTTTGGCGAGCATTTCCTGCTGGCGACGATGGCTGGCAATCAGCTGTTCACGGCGTATTTCGCGCTCACGCAGATAAAAATCGTAGTTGCCACCGTAACTGGTGATCGCCCCGGCAGCGACTTCGACAATCCGGTCGACCAGCCGATTCATAAAATCGCGGTCGTGACTGGTCATCACCAGCGCGCCTTTGTAATCATCAGCCAGCCAGTTTTCCAGCCAGACGATCGACTCGACATCCAGGTGGTTGGTCGGCTCATCAAGCAGCAGAACATCGGGGTTCAAAGTCAGTATTCTGGCTAAGGCAATGCGCATTTTCCAGCCGCCACTGAACGATTCGACCGGACGGTTGTAATCATCCGGGCCGATACCCAAGCCGGTCAGCACTGCCTGGGCACGGCTTTCCAGATCGTAGCCGCCGCGATGTTCAAACTCTTGCTGGATATCACCGTAGCGTTCCAGCAGTGCAGCCATCTCATCATTCTCCAACGGCTCGCACATCTGCGCTTCCATCTGCTCGATTTGCTCACCCAGCGCAACGGTCGCTTCCGACGCGGCAACCACTTCCTGCAGGGCACTGCGGCCCGACATTTCACCAACATCCTGCGAGAAGTAGCCGATGACGGTCTTTTTACCACAGCTGATCTCGCCGGAATCGAGCCCCTCTTCGCCGGTAATCAAGCGGAAGATGGTCGATTTGCCGGCCCCATTGGGGCCGACCAGTCCGGTGCGACTGCCGGGCAGAATCTGAAAACTGGCTTTTTTAAACAGCACCCGGTTGCCGTGCTGTTTGCTGATGTCGGTCAGATGGATCATGATTGCTCCCTCGCGAAAAAGTCACGCTGTGGTAGCACGTTGACCAAACAGGTTCAAGCTAAAAGCCGCAGGCGTAGCTGAGTGCAGTGCACATCAGCAAAAAGCCACGCTCAGACCTGAATTTGGCGACCCGGCAGACAGAGCCGGCAGACAGAGCCGGCAGACAGAGCCGGCAGACAGAGCCGGCAGACAGAGCCGGCTGTATCCAACCGAAGACCTTTCTCCGTGTAAAGACATGCAGGGCGCGTAAAATGGCTACCTGCCAATTGCTTCACTGGGACCATAAGCTGTCGATTATAGAAACAGCAGAGCAACCACCCAGAATCACGTGAGGTTGTCGTCAACGGCTCAATGAAATAAAACCCATTAAGAACGGCTTAATCCTTGCATAATAAACTGGCTTGTAGACTTAAATGTCCTATTTTGCGGCCTCACTGCACAGGCAACTTAAGTGGCCGAGGTGGCATTGCATCGCGTAATACAGGAGGGGAGTCCTTCAATCGTTTGAGGCCTGGTACTCAATGAAGAGTAAGATCATCATCTCACTGTCGATTCTCTTCACCCTCTTTACCATCGGTGCGCTGACGACCAGCCTCCATTTCAAGAGAACCACAGCTGTTTTCAATCACATCGTCAAGCTCCACCAGATCGAAGGTCTGCGCCACAATCTGGTCGATAAAATTCTAAAAGTTCAATCTGATTTCTACTCCTTTCACACCCCCATGGGTAAGGATCTCGGAGAAATCATCGAACACGTCTCCACTCTCGAAAACGCTGCGGATCAATGTACATCCTGCCACCATGCCCCGGCCACAGCTAGCGACCTTGAAGACATACAACTGCAGATTCAGGATTTTCAGAACTCCCTCAGTTTCTTTATTACCGCCTCAGCAAACCGGGAGAGAATTGAGACATTAAAGCGAGACGCCGCTCTGAAGGGCAACATGCTGCTCCACAAAACAGAGGAGATGACTTTTGAAGCGTCAAAAAGGGTCAAGGGCATTACCCAGCAGGCCTTTCAAGATGAAACACAGGGACAAATGATTCTACTCTGTGCCTTAATTCTGTTCGGAGCGTCCGGAGTGATAGTCGCCATCCACCTCACCCGCTCGGTCACCGGTCCGGTCGAAGATTTGGTGGCGTTGACGAGAAGAATAGCCGGCGGAGAACTTGGTAGCACAACTGAGAAAAAGCACAAGAGTGAATTCGGCGAACTCACGACGCATCTGAACGCCATGAGCCTCTCGCTGCAAGAGAGCTACGAAAAACTGCAGGCAGAGATCGCCGAAAGGAAACAGACAACAGAGGCGCTACGGGAAAGCGAGAAGCGCTACTCCTTGGCGGTACAGGCTGCCAACGACGGCATCTGGGACTGGAACCTGACAGTCGATACTTTCTACTTCTCTCCCCGCTGGAAATCGATGCTGGGCTACACCGAAGCCGAGATCGGTAACCAGCTCACGGACTGGCACCAAAAGGTCCACCCCGAAGACCTGCCACAGCTCATGGCCCAACTAACTGCACATATCGAAGGGCATTCTGCCCAATTCGAAATCCAGCATCGCATTCTGCACAGGGACGGCAACTATCGCTGGATGCTCACCCGGGGGGTCGCCGCCCGTGACGCGTCAGGCAAGGCCATCCACATGGCCGGCTCACAATCCGACATCACCGAAAAAAGAAAAACCGAAGAACAGCTGAAGCACGATGCATTTCACGATTCTCTGACCAACCTCCCGAACCGCCCGCTGCTGCTGAACCGGATGGAACAGATTCTTCAGCAGAGCAAACGTCGTAACGACTATCTTTCAGCGGTGTTATTCCTCGACCTGGACCGCTTCAAGATCGTCAACGACAGCCTTGGCCATCTGATCGGCGACCAGTTGCTGATCGCTGTCAGCCAGAGGCTGGAGGGTTTTGTTCGCCCCGGCGACACAGTCGCCCGTCTGGGAGGCGATGAATTTGCCATTCTGCTGGACGACATCCACAGTCTTGACGAGGCAACCCAGATTGCCAGAAGAATCCAGGTTGAACTCCCGGCCCCCTTTGACATCAAGGGGCATGAGGTGTTTACCACGGCGAGCATCGGGATCGCTCTGAGTTCCAGAGAGTATCAGAATCCGGAACAGTTTCTGCGTGACGCAGATCTGGCCATGTATCAGGCCAAGGGTAACGGCAAAGCGCGCTTTGAAGTCTTCGACGAAGCAATGCATGCCGACACCATCAGGCACCTGCAACTGGAGACCGATCTGCGCAGAGCAATTGTCAATCAGGAGTTCCGCCTACTCTACCAACCGATTTTTTCGCTGCAAGCGGAGCAGATTTCAGGGTTCGAGGCGCTCATCCGCTGGCATCACCCGGCCCAGGGAATTATCTTCCCCGATAAATTCATTCCGCTTGCCGAAGAAACCGGACTGATCACCCAGATCGGTCAATGGGTCATCTGTGAGGCCTGCACGACGGCAGCACGCTGGAACAAACAACTGCCGAACTCCCCCCTGACCCTCAGCCTGAACCTTTCCGGCAAAGAGTTCACACCCCAGCTTCCAGAATTTCTCAAAGGGGTTCTCCAGGGGATTGACATCGACACCGAAACGATCAGGCTGGAGATCACCGAAAGCACCATCATGGAAGATCCGGAGTCAGCCGCCATCATCCTCACCCGCCTTAAGGACCTAGGGGTAGCGCTAGAGGTCGATGACTTCGGCACCGGCTATTCATCACTGAGCTACCTGCAAAATTTCCCCATCGATGCGCTGAAAATCGACAAGTCTTTCGTCTCGGGGCTACATCTCAAGAATGAAAACCTTGAGATTGTCAGAACCATCATCAATATGGCTCACAACCTGAATATGTACGTCATTGCCGAAGGGGTTGAAAGCGTGGAAGAGCTGGAGGTCCTTGTCGATCTCAATACTGAGTATATTCAAGGTTATTTGATATCGGAACCGGTTGCAGCAGACCGTATCCCGTCATTGGTCGCAGCGACGCAAGAGTTTGGAAACCGGCCAAGAAAGGTACTCGCATGAAGTCCCCCTGGAAGACCATCTCACTGACCCTCGTGATTGTTTTTACCCTCTCCGCTGCTGTCCGTGCCGACCACAAGGAGCTGACCATCGGCCTGATTCCGGAAATGAATGTCTTTAAACAGGTGGCCCGATTCAAACCGCTGGCCAAATACCTCTCGGACCAAACGGGGACAAAAGTCAACTTCACGATCCTCAGTCGCTACGGCAACATCATCGATAGCTTCACATCGGAAGAACTGGACGGTGCCTTTTTCGGCTCTTTTACCGGCGCATTGGCGATTCAGAAACTGGGCGTCACCCCCTTGGTGCGGCCGATTAACCTGGATGGTGAATCCACTTATCACGCGCACCTGTATGCCAGAAAAGATAGTGGCATAAGAGACCTGGAAGGGATGCAAGGCAAAAGGTTCGCTTTTGTCGATAAAGCGACCACTGCAGGCTATCTGTTCCCCCTGGCTTACCTGAAGAAAAACGGAACCGTCGATATCGATTCCTTCTTCAGTGAATACTTCTTTGCCGGCAGCCACGACGCGACACTGTATGCCGTCCTCAATAAGGATGCCGACATCGGCGCCTCAAAAAACACTGTCTACGACTGGGTCAGAAAAAATGAACCCCGTATCGACAAGGAAATCATCAT
>CALZLE010000214.1 GCA_945788205.1 uncultured Desulfuromonadales bacterium | reverse complement strand
GTTTCTTGGAAAAAGGGCTCTCTTCAATCAAGTGGAGGACTTTTCGCCAGATTTTATGTAAATGCTTTTGAGTTGATTGATTTCAAGAGGCCGGAGTAAGATGATTTGCTCTTAGACCGATTCCCACCGTATTGAAATGAGGCGGCATGACCACAGTATTCAAACCGATCCGACAAAAGAAAGTCTCAGAAGAAATCGCTGATCAGATCAAATCGCTGATTGCTTCGGGTGAGCTTGCACCGGGAGAGCGAATCCCTTCGGAGCGGGATTTGGCCGCGACTTTCGGTGTCAGCCGTCCAACGGTCCGCGAGGCACTGCTGGCGCTGGAAATGATGGGCTTTGTCGAAGCCCACCAGGGAGGGGGAACCTATGTCTGCTCTTTGACCGATCCCTCTGCGGTCGACCCTTTAACCTCCCTCTTGAGAGAGAAATCGCCCCGGGTTATGCAGGCTCTGATCGAGGCGCGGATGGGGCTGGAAAGTTGGTCCGCTTTTTTAGCCGCCAAGAATGCCACCGATGAGGAGATCAGTGCGCTGCGCGATCTTTGCCAGACGATGAAGGAGCAAGCAAAAGACGGTGGCTGGGATGTCGACATTGACGCTCGTTTTCATGTCCTCATCACCAAGTCAACCCACAACGCTCTGCAGATCCATATGCTGAATACCATCTACGATTTTTTTCATACCAGTATCATGGTTGCGCTGACGGAATTCTGGAAAAGAGAGGGCTACACCGAGCTGCTGTTGGAACAGCACATGGACATCGTCGATGCGATTGCAACCCGTGTTCCACAGCGAGCCCGTGATGCCATGATGGCCCATTTGCAGCTGGTCGAAGCCAAAATGAGTTTGTTGCTGGAGCAAGGTGAGTTTTAGATTTTTTGCTGCAGAAATATGATGGCTCCTGTGGCGAGATGTATTCCGGTTAGACCTATTGGAGATACGATGAAGAAATCTACGGAGTTGAAAAAGAAATTCGTCGCTGCAGCGGAACTGGTAGGGGCGCAGGTTGTCGACTGTAAAAGCTTGAAACAGGCGATTGAATATTTGGCCGAGCAGATTGACGGGCCGCTGCTTTGCCCGACTTTTGCCAGCGGCAAGCGGATCAAGTTAGTCGATAAGTTGAGCAAGGCTGGAGTAGAACTGATCACCGATGACTTCCGCCAGCAGGCTCCGCATGCCAAAGCAGGAATGACTGGGGTTAACTTCGCTATGGCTGACACCGGTAGTTTGGCGCTGGAAAGTACCGCTGAAGATATTCGTCTGGCGACGACTCTGCCAGAAGTCCACTTTGCACTGCTCGATCCGCTGAAAATTTTCACTGACAGTTTGGCAGCGGTGGAACCGTTGCGCCAACTCCATTTGCGCGATCCGCGCAACTATATCGCCTACATCACTGGTCCGAGTCGCACTGCTGATATTGAGCGGGTCCTGACCATCGGTGTTCACGGTCCCAAGGAATTGCATATTTTGTTGGTACCGAAACTCTCCAGTGATCCGTTGGAAATGTAAGGAGCGATAACAATGCACAAACAACGCAATAAAGATTATCGCCAGCGTATCGATCAAGCTCTCGCGACACCCAAATTACAAGACGCATTGCACAAGTTTGGCGACGCGTTTTTGCTCTCCCGGGGCAACGCATTCGCCAATTATGATTTTGAGGCGATGCGTGAAGAAATCTCGGTGATGAAGACCGGCGTGCGGGAAAATCACGCTGAACTATTACAGCAGTTCATCGAAAATGCCGAGGCCGCCGGGGCGATCGTCTATCAGGCCAAGACCGCTGAAGACGCCAATAATTACATCGCCGAGCTGGCCAAACAGAAGGGCGCCAAGCTGGCGGTCAAAAGCAAGAGCATGGCCAGTGAGGAAATCCACCTGAATGTTGCGCTCGAAAAAGCTGGAACCAGAGCGCTGGAAACCGATCTTGGTGAATGGATTATTCAGCTGGCCGGACAAAAGCCGAGCCACATGGTAATGCCGGCGATTCACATGTTCAAAGAAGAGGTTGCCGAGCTGTTCAGCAAAGAGACTGGCAAAACCGAACCTGCCGAGATCGCTCATCTGGTTCAGGTGGCACGTGAGCAGCTGCGACAGGGGTATTTGGATGCCGATATCGGTATCACCGGTGCCAATATTGCGGTGGCTGAAACCGGCGGGCTCGCCCTGGTGACCAACGAAGGCAACGCCCGACTTGCCTCAACTCTGCCGAAGGTCCACGTGGCACTGGTCGGCATCGAAAAGTTGGTGCCGACGCTGGAAGATGCCACCAAGATCATCCGGGTGTTGCCGAAGAACGCCACCGGTCAACCGCTCACCTCTTACGTCAGTTGGATTCGCGGTGCGGTCCCCTGTGCCGGTGAAGAGAAAGAGCTGCACATCGTATTGCTCGATAACGGGCGCAGTACTTTGGCTGAATCGCCCCATTGTCGGGATGCGCTCAACTGTATCCGCTGTGGTGCCTGTGCCAATGTCTGTCCGGTCTATCAGACCGTTGGTGGGCATGTCTTCGGCCATATTTACATCGGTGCCATCGGCATCATCCTCACTGCCTTTTTTCACGGTTTAGAGAACGCTGCCGAGATTGTTCGTGCTTGTATCGGTTGCCGCTCCTGTGTGGCGATCTGTCCGAGTAAGATCGATCTGGAAGAGATCATCCTTTCGCTCCGTGAAACCATCGGCGAGGAAGAAGGAATTGGTGCCGGCAAGGATATTGTTTTCCGCAAGGTGATGCGGAACCGCAAGCTGTTCCACGGTCTGATCCGCGCCGCCAGTATCATGCAGAAGCCGGTCACACGTGGTGAGCGCTCGATCCGTCATCTGCCGTTGTTTTTCTCCTCACTGACCGAATGGCGGACTTTGCCAGCGGTGGCAGAAAAACCGCTGCGTGATCTGATCCTGCAGCAGCCGCAAACGGTGGAAAAACCGCGCTACCGGGTTGCCCTGTTTGGCGGCTGTGCCAACGATTTCCTCTATCCGGAACTGGGCCTCGATCTGGTGACGGTGATGAACGCCCTCGATGTCGAGGTTTACTATCCGCAAAAGCAGAACTGCTGTGGTGTACCAGCCCTCTATTCGG
>CALZLE010000213.1 GCA_945788205.1 uncultured Desulfuromonadales bacterium | reverse complement strand
CGGGTGACGCCGTATTTCAGACCGCGCAGGCCACCAGCATCTTCCATCACATTGCCGGCCAGGGTCGAAATCTTCTGCGAACCGGGATCGGGCGGATAGAAAAGACCTTTCTCGGCGACGGCGTTGAACAGGTCGAGAGTCACCACTCCGGCCTGGCAGGTGGCGGTCAGGTTCTCTTCGTCGATCTCGAGAATCTTATTCATCTTATTGATACAGATCACCATGCCACCCTTGACGGGGATACTGCCGCCGGACAGGCCAGTGCCACTGCCGCGCGGGGTGATCGGCAGGTTGTGGTTGCGGGCGATCTGCATCGCTGCCTGTACCTGTTCGCTGTCGGTCGGGTAGACGACAACATCGGGAGTAGCGTGCAGACCAGGGGTGGAGTCGTAACCGAGCACCAAAAGGTCTTCCGCTTCGGTGATGACGTTCTCTTTTCCCAGTTTGCTGATCAGGGAGTCCAGTATGTTTTTGTTTATCATAAGAAACCTCAGTCTTTCTTATCTAAAATTTCCTCTGTCGTTTTTCTTAGTTGCCGAAGAAGATTCCCGGTAACCAAGTGATAACTTCAGGAAAGAAGATCATGACTGCCAGGCCGATAACCTGAATAGCAACGAACGGCAGAATCCCCTTGTAGATATGACCCATGGTGTATTCCGGTGGCGCCACACCTTTAAAGTAGAAGAGCGAGTAGCCGAACGGCGGGGTCAAAAACGAGGTCTGCAAGTTAACGCAGATTAGCATGGCAAACCACAGAGGGTCAAAGTCGAGGTCCATGGCGATCGGGGTGAAAATCGGGACAACGACCAGCAGGATAGCTGCCCAGTCGATGAACATCCCCATGATGAAGACAACGGCCATCATGATTGCCAGAACCACATACTCGTGAACGTCCATCCCCAGCAGCAGATCAGCAACCGCGTCGCCGCCGCCCATGGAGAGGAAAACCACCGAGAACAGTTTGCCGCCGATGAACAGCAGCATGATCATTGCTGTAGTGCGCAGGGTGGCGACTGATGCTTGGCTGATGACGTCCCAGCTGAACTTGCGGCTACAGATCGCCAGAACCACTGCGCCAGTACAGCCGAGGGCCGCGGCTTCGGTTGGGGTGGCAACGCCGGCGAGAATGGTGCCCATAACGGTGAGAATCAAACCGAATGGCGGCACGAAGCTCTTCATCGTCATACTGACTTTCTGGCCGACGGTATGGGTCCGCTCCTCTTTTGGAATCGGTGGCCCGAGCTCCGGTTGAAAGAAACAGCGCGTTGCGACGTAAAGCAGGTACATGCCGGACAGCAGCAGGCCGGGGAGGATGGCGCCAGCGAACAGGTTGCCGACGCTGGTTTCTTTCATCCCGGTCAGGCCGCCGTAAACCACCAGCATGATCGACGGTGGAATCAGAATACCGAGGGTGCCGGATGAGCAGATGATGCCGGCCGAGAGGCTTTTGTCGTAACCACGGCGAAGCAGCGCTGGGCCGGCCATCAGGCCCATGGCGACGACCGAGGCACCGACGATACCGGTGGTGGCAGCGAAAACGGTAGAAACAACGATGACCGCCATTCCCAATCCGCCGCGCAGGCCGCCAAGGACAATATATAAGGCGTCAAACAGGGCCTCAGACACTTTTGAGCGGTCGAGGATCTGCGCCATGAAAATAAACAGGGGAACCGCCACCAGGGTGTAGTTCTGGAACAGGCCCCAGGAATTGTTGACGAAAAGGTCGAGCAGGGCAGGGACGTTACCGCCGTTGTCGATCAGGCCGAACAGGGTGGCAACAGCTGCCAGGGTGATAGCGAGCGGGTGCCCGAGGGCGATGCTGGCCATCAGAAAAACAAACATCGAAATTGCTAAAATTTCGGGAGTCATAAAACTATCTCCAAGTTAACTCTGTTGCTCTTTGAGCGAACGAATGTCTTGAATCACCTTGGCGACTCCCTGCAACAGAAGCAGGATGAAGCCGATGGCCATCAGTGTTTTAAACGGGTAGATTGGTGGAGCCCAGGAGGTTGAAGCAAGTTCCAGGTTTTTCCAGGAATCGGTAGCATAGATCACCGACCAGACCGATAGCAGGCCGACGGTCGGCAGGAAGAAGATAAGGTTGACGATCAGGCGCAGGATCGTCCGTGGCTTTTCCGGTAGCCGCGATTCGAAAACATCGATAGCGACATGCCCGTTGTGTTTATGGGTGTAAGCGATACCGATCATGAAGTGGGTGCCGTAAATCAAGGTTGTCGCTTCAAAAACCCACACGGTCGGTGAGTTGAAGGCGTAGCGCATCAGCACTTCGTAAGCGACGATCAGAACCAGCGGGATAATCAAAAAGGAGGTGTAGTAGCCAACCTTTTCGTTCAATCCATTAATGCTCTTCTCGATCAAGAACATTTGCAAACCTCTCTTCTGTGTGTTGATGGTTGGGAAGGAGAGAAAGCCCTTCTCTCCCTCCTTCCCGTTTCCAGCAGTGCAGAACGCTGCACTGATTCTTTACTGCATGTGTTTCCCGGCGATGTAATCATCGATCGGCCAAGGCACAACGCCACCGCGCTGCTCACGCCACTCAGCGAAATCCTTCTTGAATTCTTCCTGAGAATCCAGCGCTTCTTTGACATCCGGATGCTTGGCTTTTACTTCATCGAGGTAGGCTTTAGCGGTCTTGGCAAATTCGATGCGGGTTTCTTTACCCATGGTGACGAACTCGATCTTCTCTTTGAACTTGTTGATCGCTTCGGTGTTCAGGTTCTCGATCCAAGAGTTTGACCAGAGCTGCGTCTCTTTCGCGGCGATTTTTACGATCCACTGCAGGTCGGCAGGCAGGGAGTCCCAGGCCTTCTGATTGATCATCAGGTCGCACTGGAAACCAGGCTGATGGACGCCAGGTTCGATAACGTACTTGGTGATGTCGTCAAAGCCCATTGGGTAATTGATTGCTGGTGTGGAGTATTCGGCAGCGTCAATCACGCCACGCTCCAGAGCAAGGTAAACTTCACCACCCGGCAGCGGCGAAACGCTGGCACCCAGCTTGTTCAGGATGTCCATGTTCCAACCCGGAGTCCGGACACGCATGCCTTTAAAATCTTCCATTTTGGTCGGCTTCTTGTTGGAGAACATGCCCATTTCCTGGCCGGTCTGGCCGGCAGGCAAAGCGAAGATGCCGTAAGGCTTGTAGAGGGCTTGCAGTTTTTCCAAGCCGCCGCGCTCATAGAGCCAGATATTGTAACCTTCGGCATCCAGACCGAAGGGAACCGAGGCGTAGGCGACGAAGGCTTCGTTGCGACCTTTCCAATAAAGCGGAGAGGAGTGAGCGATCTGAACGGAACCTTTACTGACGGCGTCGAAGGTTTCGGTTGCTCCAACCAATTCGCCAGCGGAGAACAATTTGATATCGAGGCGGCCACCGGAAGCCAGTTTGACCGAATCGGCAAAGTGCTGGGCGATATCGTAGAACAGCAACCCTTTACTCCAAGGCATGACCATCTTCCAGCGAACTTTGTCGTCAGATGGTTTGATTTTACGCAGCTCTTTTTTGACCGCTTCGTGGCGCTGGTCGACGCCGAACTTTTCGCGCTTGGCGGCAAATGCGTTTGGCGTCATGACTAAGCCGATGACCAGAGCTAGACCAATTAACAACCTCAATGTCTTCATTTGTTCAATCCTCCTCGTCAGGGGTGTATGGAGTATGGCGGATTAACCGCCAAAGAAATCTATATCTTTGAATTAAGATTGGCATGTCCAGTAAATTGGCTAGGCCAATATGGGGAAGGCTAGAGGAGAGTTAAGTTGATGTCAAGGGGTATTTAAAACAATGTTTTTTAATTTCACATTTTCAAAACCCTTTTTTTTCAGTTGTTTTAAGCGATTTCCGATGGTTATGAAGAGTTTTTGAAGGCCGCTGAGGTTATTATCCCATAAGTGTCTTTGTTGCTTGAGAACAGTGTTTTTTGTTTGCAGATAGTAAAAATCAGATATTTTCATGATGTGGCTAGGCCACTTTTAGCCGTCATGGCGAATGGTAATTTGAGCGGCGTTTCTTGGAAAAAGGGTTCTCTTCAACCAAACAGAGGACCTTTCGCCAGCTTTTATGTAAATGCTTTTGAGTTGATTGATTTCAAGAGGCCGGAGTAAGATGATTTGCTCTTAGACCGATTCCCACCGTATTGAAAT
>CALZLE010000212.1 GCA_945788205.1 uncultured Desulfuromonadales bacterium | reverse complement strand
GCTTTGAATTCCTGAGCCATCTTTTACCTCCATTATTTTATGGGAATGTTTACTTTAAATCTCAATGTGCTATAAAACTATCGAGTACCATAGATAAAAACAAGTACCTACTTTTTTGTACTGTAGTATCAAAAAAGAAACTATTGTGTCTTTCGGAGCATTTATGACTGATATCAACACCTATCGCTGCACCGTCTCTGTCACTCTTGAAATCATCGGCGGCAAATGGAAATCGCTGATCCTCTGGCATTTAAGCTTTAAAACCCTACGTTTCAGCCAATTGCAACGGCGGATGGCCAAAGTCACGCAGAAGATGCTCACCCAACAGCTGCGCGAGCTGGAGGCCGACGGTTTGATTCATCGGCAGGTTTACGCCGAAGTCCCGCCACGGGTCGAATACTCCCTGACCGAACTGGGCCAAAGCGTGGTCCCGATCCTCCAGCAAATGTACCAGTGGGGAAAAGATTATCTCGAAATGACTGAAGGGCAAGCCCCGGTCGATTGCCAACGTGGCTGATCCTTAACGCCAGCAACTTTCTTCATATTCTTTTTTGAGCTCTGCTCCTCTGATCGCCAGAAGCTGCTGAATAGTTCTTAGCCACGCGTCAAACCAAGGAACGACGGTCCTCCCGTTAAGGAGCTGCGCCGACATCTTCTGACCTCGTAATTAATCTCTCCCCGTACCCAGCAATAGTGTCATCTAGTTGCTATAATGAAAGCAACAGCAGAAAAAACCAAAAAGGTTACAATTTAGAAAATCCCACTATCACCACTTTGGGAGCCGCTATGGAAATACAGGATGCCTTCAAGGCCGTTGAGAGTTTTCAGGGCAATGTTTCGGCGGGGATCGTCGTGGCCCTCTACTATCTGATCGTCTACTGGCCCAAAATAAAAGATGGTCTCGGCCTGTCGCGAGGCCGAAAGTACGACCTGAACAAAGTGGAGAAAAACTACCAGCTGCTGAAACTGAGAATCGAGATTGAAGAGCTGAAGAAACGCTCCAACCTGGATGAGGATCTACTGGAGCGTCTGGAAACGGAGATGCAAGCCAGGCTGGAGGGTGGAAAAGGGAAAGCCTTCACCTCGGCACAAAAATTTATTGCGATACCACTGATCATTCTCGTCACCATCTTGACGGCGATGGAAATGCAAGGGGCAGGGCAGGAGGGAGCGAACTCCCATATCGATATTTTGTCCGGTGCCGCCTTTACCATCACGACAACGATTGTCGGCTTCTGGGGGCTCCCGATCCTGCAATCGTTTAAAAAAGGCTGGATCAGAAAGACCGGGTTTATTGTCTTCTGGTCGATCGCTTTTTATATCATCGCCTATTTTGCGATTTACATTTTCTCCACAGCGATTTTAGGCAGTGAGGAGTTTATCAACTCTGTGATCGGTCTGATTTTCATCGCCTCGACGATCATCAGTGTCATTTTGGGGCTCTGCGGGAAATTGCCATGCATGAATACGAAGGCAACAACAGATGCCCCTGAAAAAACCGGTCCGGAAGAGGCTTTTGTGTTGAGCAAGTAGTCAACCATACCGAGAGATGCAAGGAGCTGCGCCGTTGAACATTCAGTCATTCACTGATTTTTTCATGTGGTGCACCATCATCAACGGTGGCCTGCTGCTGTTCTGGTCACTCTTCTGCATGCTCACCCCCGACCTGGTTTATCGCCTGCAAAACAGGTTTTTCCCGCTGCCGCGCGCGACCTTCGATATCATCATCTACTCGTTTCTCGGCCTGTTTAAGGTTTTCTTCCTGATGTTCAACCTTGTCCCCTATCTCGCCCTGCTGATTATTGGATTCTAGTTGTTTCAGCGCCTCACTAGCGGCCCAGCAGTGTCGCCCATACACCCGACCGAGCACAGTTGCTATTGTGCGACATCCGGCAGAGGAGTAGAATGGTGCCGATTTTCACCCAATGCTGAGGTCTGCACCCATGGAATTTGATAGCTGGCTGCTCTTTTCTTCGATCGCTTTGATGGCAACATTGACACCGGGACCGGCGATTCTGCTGGTGTCCTCACACAGTGTCTCCTTCGGGATCAGGCCGTCGGTCGCGACTATGTTCGGGAATATTTCCGGGCTGTTTGTCATGGCCCTGCTCTCAGTTATGGGGCTGAGTGCCATCATTCTCCATTCGGCGCCGATTTTCACCACGGTTAAGCTGATTGGTGCCGCATATCTGATTTACCTGGGCATCAAACTCTGGCGGAACGGCATGCTTGCGGAACCGATACCGGCTGCTGTCGAGCAGCGCGCCCAACAAGCTCCCAAAACGCTAAAGCTCTACACACAGGGGCTGCTGGTCGCCCTGAGCAATCCGAAAGCGATCGCTTTTTGCACCGCTTTATTTCCGCAGTTTATTCAGCAGAACGAGCCGATGCTGCAGCAGTTCAGTATTCTGATCGTCACCTTCATGTTTCTGTCGTTCAGCTGCCTGTTCGGCTACGCAATGGTTGCCGATGGCGGCAAAAAGTACTCTGCCCGCGTCGGCTTCCCAAAAGTTTTCGGCAAAATATTCGGGGCCGCGTTTATCGGCTCAGGTATTTTACTGGCCACTGCTTCGCGAAAATAGTCACCCGAGTTCAGGACTCATCTGCTGATGAAAACCTTCGCCAATATCTTTCTGATTCTGTTTCTTAACACCGCCGCCATCGGTATCGCCGATGCGCTGCTGAGTCAGAAACTGGGAATTCCCCTCACCCTGCTGCATCATTTTGCCTACGGGGCGAGCGTCTTTTTCGGATTGGTCATCTACTTCGGTTTCGCCGTCAATCGGCATCTGCCAAAAACAGTCCTGCTGCCGCCGCTGATTTTTCTGTTCTGGGGACTGCTCGATTTCTGGCCGCTGGAAAATTTTGCCGGGGCGAATTACCGGCTGTATGCCGCTGTCGCCCAACTGCTGCTCGGGCTGTTGGCCCTACAGCTTAATCTGTCGTTGAACAAAAAGAGTCGACTGTTCGTCCTCAGTCAGTTCGCCGGCCCGGCTTTCAGCGGCCGTAATCTGTTCCGCTTTGTTCTGCTCAACATCCCGCTGCTACCGGTGATGATGCTACTGATCGCTTTCGCTTCGACCAGCAGCCTGATCGACGAGCACAGCGCCGGGTTCATGCGACTGAAGCCGAACGGCCTCTACATGGTCGAAAAAGTCTACCGACAGAACGAAAAAACCATCCGCTTAGCCAGCATGATCCATCTTGGGCAACAGACTTATTTTGATGATTTGAGCCACTCCCTGCAGGGGGAGAACGCGCTGCTGCTTGCGGAAGGGGTCAGCGACAACAGCGGTCGCTTACAGGGAGAGTTCAGCTATCAGAAACTAGCTGGTTTGCTCGGGCTGACCGCACAGGAGAAGATGCTGGTTCAGGGCCGTCTGGTGACCGCAGAGAGTCTCGATATGTTGGATGATCGGCAGCCGGGGACCACCGATATTTTACCGGCCGATATCGATCTGATTGAATTCGATGAGCAAACCATCGCCATACTCAACGCCTTGGGGAAATACATTCTGAACACCGATTCGCTGACGGAAGGATTCAAAAACTACAACCAATGGGCCGCAGAGAACACCGGCCCCGAAACCCAGCAGATTGTCATGGATGATCTGGTCCAGAAACGCAATCGCGCAGTCCTCAGTTACCTGCCCATAGCGTTACAGAAATATGACACCCTGGTTATCCCCTGGGGAGCGCTGCACATGCCGGGACTCGAGACCGCGATCCTGCACAAAGGCTTTGAACTGCAGGAACAGCAGGAACGCTTGAGTATCGATTTTCTGATGCTGCCCTTCGAACAGTTCTGGTAACCCCTCTTAAGGATTGACCCTTACTGTCCCAGGGTCGATCCCGTAAACCGAAGCCAGATAGCGCAGATACTCCAGATCTTCACACATGCTTTTACCCGGTTCATCTGAAATTTTTGCAACCGGCTTACCGTTTGCGGCCACCATTTTAATCACGATGTCGAGTGGTGAATTGCCAACATCGTTCATCAGATTGGTCCCGATACCGAACGAAACATTTGTTCTTTGACTGAAATGAAGATAGATGTCAATCATCCGTGGAAAATTCAAACTATCGCTGAACACCAGAGTTTTCGTAAGCGGATCGATGCCCATGTCCCGGTACATCTTAAGCGCTTTTTCGCCCCACTGAAGTGGGCAACCGCTGTCGTGGCGCAGGCCGTCATACAGCTTGCCGAAATAAGGATCGGAAAAATCACGGATGAAGGAATCCATCGAATAACAATCGGTCAGAGCAATACCCAGTCGCCCCCGATACTCACGAACCCAACATTCTAAAGCCGCCTTCTGAGCATCAGCCAGTCGCACCAGCGCCTGCCAGCTCTGCAACCATTCATGCGCCATCGTCCCAATCGGCTTCATATCAAGGGTCCGGGCAAAATGCAGGCTGCTGGTCCCTGAACAGTACTGCGGAACCCGCCGCTTGAGCGTGATCAGCACCTCTTCTTGCCAAGCCCTGCTGGCCCGCCGCCGGGTTCCGAAATCGGCGAAGGAAAACCCCGGCATCTCCGCCAGTGAGAGTAAACTGTCAAGCTTCACCGCCAGTTTCTCGCGCGCCACTCGCAAGTCGATCCCACCACAATGGATTTCGGTATGCAGTTCATTGATAATTGCCAGAGAGTAAATTTCCAGCAAGGTCACATGAATCAAAGGGCCACGAAAACGTAAATCAAGATCCTCCCCCTTGGGCCGCAACTGCACAAAACGCATATCAAGCTGAAAGATCCGCAGAAACTCTATAAAATCAGGCTTAATAAAGGGGAATCCGGCCAGATAATCAAGCTCATCATCAGTAAAATGGAGCGTACAAACATGTTCCAGTTGTCGATAGATTTCCGGGATCAGCGCAGCCAGGTCGAAGCCGTTGCGGTTTCGGCAGGCAAACTTCCACTCAACATCGACGGTACGGAATTCCGGAGCATGATAATATGCCTGCAGCATGGTGATTTTATAGAGGTCAGTATCGAGCAGACTGTCAATTAGCCAACGGTCTAACCTGACGACACTCATGTCGAAACCAGTTCGACACTGCTGTCAATCAGCACAGCTCCGGCACTGCGCATATCCTCGACTGCAGTCCTAGTTGTCTCAGCAGCAACCCCGCGGCAACCAGCCAGATTGACGATCACCCGGAATTCGGCACGCAATAATTGCAACACAGAAGTTTTCACGCAGTAATCGGTCGCCAGCCCACCAACAATAACCGTTTCAACCTGCCGCGAACGGAGCCATTCAATCGCCCCGGTGCTCTCGGTCTCAGCCAGATCCTGATAGCAGGCCCCATACGGATGTTGGAGCGGATCGAGTCCTTTTTCGATCACCAAATCGTAGTCGCTCTCTTCCGGCAGACCGGGAATCAGTCTATTTCCTTCTGTACCAATCACGCAGTGTGGTGGCCACTTGATATCGAGGCCGGGATAATCACCCGCCACCGGAGTCATAATCTCTTCCGGAGTCTGTGCCACCCAGGGAGCTGCCGCCGGATGACAATCTTTGCTGACCAGCCGAAAATCAGCAAACAGGGCCTGTCGATTCAATTCAGCAGCGATCTGATCCCCTTCGTCAACCGGCAGCTCATCAGGGCACAAAGGGGTAAACCCGCACTGTGGATCGATATCGAAACTGGCGGTGGTATGCTTGTTCAATTCCATTATTCCGATCTCCTGTCAGTGATATTTAAGGGCAGCCGGGCTAACATTTCACAGCATCAAAACTGGCGAAACGGCTCTCTTAAACTCTCTGACTGTAGAATCGCCTCAACTAAGTAAGCCTGATTGACAAGCAACCCCACGGCACTTGTTTTTTCACTGTGGGTGTGAACTTCATGGTGACTTCTTCTCCTTCAAGCGGTAAACAATTGTCACCGCCGCCGACACCTCAACCTTGCCGGTCGCTATCGGCACCGAGTCAGCACTGGCCATCATCAACCTCGGCTGACCACCCCCACCGTTCTGATTCAGGCTGAGCGACTGAACTGCCCCCAATTCAACGCCGGCAGCCGCAGCCATGGTTTTCGCTTTGCGGATCGCTTTTTCGGTCGCAACCTCGATCGCTTTCTGTCGTTGCGCGGTCGGATCAGCCAACCCGAACTGCAACCCGCCTATCTGATTGGCACCGGCCTGCTGGGCCGAGCTGAGCAGCTTGCCGGCCAGATCAACCTGAGTTGTTGTGATCAATAATTCGTTGCTGACCTGATAGCCGATAATCTGCCGCTGCCAATTCGCCGGGGTCGGGCGTGGTGGTCGGCTCCATTCGGGACGGACCTGAAACTGGCCGGTGGCCATTTCCGCGTAAGCAATCCCGATTCCTTCCAGCATCTGCATCACCGCCGCCATCTGCTGATTATTCTGCTCCAGAGCGACACCGGCAGTTTCTGATTCGGTCACAACCCCCAGCCGCATCTGCATTTGATCAGGATTCACCTTCACCTGGCCATCGGCCTGGACAACCAGTTGCGGCAATGCCATCTGCTGGGCACCATAGTTAAAAGTTTTCGGCCCGCAGCCGGCCAGCAACAGAACGATCAATATCAGCAAAAAACCCTTTTTCATCCGTATCCCCTTTGTGTCCGTTTAAATTCTTCCTCAACCATACCCGCTTCGCAGCGTCTCTGCAATCCTGCTCGTTTGACTGTCTTTCAAAACCGGCTAGAATTAGATATATATTTGAAGACATTGAGAAAAAACTGATACTTCCAGTTTTTCTGTGAAGTCTCCACACCGGGAGCGCAGAATAGATGAATGAAAAACAACAGACGGTTTCTTTAGTTCTAGGCAGCGGCGGAGCACGTGGTCTCGCACATATCGGCGTGATTGATGTGCTTGAAGAGCAGGGCTTCAAAATTGAATCGATTTCCGGCTCTTCAATGGGCGCTCTGGTCGGCGGAATTTATGCGACCGGCGGACTGGAAGATTACCGCAACTGGGTCTGTGCGCTGGAAACTTTCGATATGCTGCGCCTGCTCGATCTCTCTTTCAGCGGCTCGGCAATGTTCAAAGGGGAGAAGATTATCAATACCCTGCGTGAGCTGATCGGTCCGCGCAACATTGAAGATCTGCCGATCTCCTTCACAGCCGTTGCCACCGAACTCGACCGAGGAAAGGAAGTCTGGTTTTCCAGAGGCCCGCTGTTCGACGCGATCCGCGCTTCCATCGCTTTTCCGACAATTTTTTCGGCCGTCGACTACGAAGGCCGTAAACTGGTCGACGGCGGATTGACCAATCCGATTCCGATCGCCCCGACACTGCACGATATCACCGACCTGACCATCGCTGTCAGTTTAAGCGGCAAAGGTGAAACACCCCAGGAACACCCACCGCTGCCGGAACCGTCGCCGAATCGAAATAAGTACCATCAGATGGTGGTTGAATTCATCGACGGACTGCAGAAAAAAAATAATGGCAAAGTCGACGATGCCGGTTTCTTCGAGATCATCTCGCGCAGCATCGATGTTATGCAAAACAGTATTGCCCGTTTCATGCTGGCAGCGTACCGGCCGGATATCTTGATTGAAATCCCAAAAGACTGCTGCAATATTTACGAATTTGATCGGGCAGCAGAATTGATCGAGATCGGACGAACACAGACGGAAAAGGCGGTTGAAAACTATTTAAAACAGTAAAATAAAATCCCCCCAATGAAGTTCTTTTGATATAGTTTCCAACTATATGTTTTTTACCAAAGGACATGGGGATGAGTAGCTTCACCGGCCTGCTTAACAATGTGGTACTGCTTTTAGCCTTAGGTGTCATCTACGACACCTTGGGGCTCTACAAGATCCGCCACAAGTTGGTTCGCGACTCCCTGTCTGGTGTGCTAATCGGTCTGGTCGGCATGGCAGTCATGTTGACGCCTTGGGAGCTTGTCCCAGGAATCTTTTTCGATACCCGCTGGATTCTGCTCAGCCTGTGCGGTCTTTTCTTCGGGCTGGTTCCAACCCTCATCGCCGTCGCAATGACAGTTGCTCTGCGCTTGTTCCAGGGTGGGGGCGGAGCGATAGTCGGTTCGCTGGTCATCATCACGACAGCCTGCGTCGGTCTTGCGTGGCGACAGCTGGTGCAAAATCGTAACTGGCGTTTGAGCTGGGGAAACCTCTACATTTTCGGCCTGCTTGTTCAGGTCGACATGCTCTCCTGCATGTTCCTGATGCCAGAAAATGTCCGCTACAAAATTCTCGCCGCCGTCGCTCCACCAATTCTGCTGATCTACCCAATCGGCACTCTGCTGCTCGGCCTGATCTTACGGCGGCAACGCGATCGACGAACCGCCGAACTGGCCCTCGATGAACATCGTCAGTTACTTGATCGCGAACGTGGCCTATTACGCGGCCTGATCAATGCGATCCCTGACCTCATCTTTGTCAAAAACACCGAAGGCCAATATATTGATTGTAATCAGTCCTTTGCACAGAAGATAGGTATTCCTGAGCAGGAAATCATCGGCAAAAATGACCAGGAGCTGTTCGATAAAGAAACAGCAGATAAACTGCAACAAGAAGATCAGGAATTAGTAACTAGCGACGTGCCTTTTAACCAGGACAAGTGGGTGCGGTTTCCAAATGGTCAGCGGCGGATGATGAGTGTCCACAAGGCCCCGTTCCGTGGGCTGGATGGAACCCTCTATGGTCTGGCTGGAATCGGCCGTGACATTACCGAGCGCACTTTGGCCGAGGAAGAACGGGAGCACCTGCAGGCTCAGCTTGCCCAGGCACAGAAGATTGAATCGGTGGGTCAGTTAGCTGGGGGCATTGCCCACGATTTCAACAACATGCTAGCAGTTATCCTCGGTCAGGCAGAGCTGGCCCAACTACGACTGCATGACGAAGCGCGCCTGAAGTTGGCGATTTCTGAAATTCAGAATGCTGCCAAGCGCTCTTCAGCCCTGACCCAACAACTACTGGCTTTTGCCCGCAAACAGGCAATCGCACCGAAGGTCATGGATCTGAACGACAACGTTGCCGGCATGTTCAAAATGTTGCGGCGCGTAATCGGTGAGGATATCGAACTGCGCCTGACTGCAGGAGATGGGCTCTGGAAGGTCAAAATGGATCCCAGCCAGCTCGACCAGATCCTGACCAATCTATGCGTTAACGCTCGAGACGCCATTGAAGGACATGGCCAGATAACCATTGAAACCCAGAATCTGCTTCTGGATGAATCCTGGTGCGATGCACACCCTTCGCTGCACCCCGGAGAATACGTCGTCATTTCGGTCAGCGACAACGGCAAAGGGATGGATACCGACACCCGGCAAAAGATTTTCGACCCCTTCTTCACGACCAAAAAAATGGGCGCCGGAACCGGCCTTGGGCTGGCGACCGTCTATGGAATCGTCAAACAGAATGACGGCTTGATCGATGTTTACAGTGAGCCAGGTCAGGGCAGCAGTTTCAAGATCTATCTGCCACGAACGGAAGAGGATGAGATCAGCACCGCACCGTTAAGCTCAGAGCTCTTGCCGAAGGGAGATGAGACAGTCCTGCTGGTTGAAGATGAAGAGGCGGTCCTTAAGATAACCAAAGAAATGCTCGATGGTTTGGGCTATCGGGTTATTTCAGCCTCCAACCCGAAGCAAGGTTTAGAGCTTGCAGGCCGCTTCTCCGATCCCATACACCTGCTGTTGACCGATGTCGTCATGCCGGAAATCAACGGGCTGAAACTTTCCGAGTTGCTGCGTCAAAGCCATTCTGAGTTAAAAGTTCTATTTATGTCCGGCTATACCGCTGATGTCATTGCGCAACATGGGATACTGGACGAAGGCATCGATTTTATTGAGAAACCCTTCGCCCTGAAAAACCTGGCGCTGAAGGTCCGGGAAGTCTTGGGGTAGCTAACGATCTGTAAAATCAGAAGGATCAATGGACACGCTTGAAAATACTGTAGCGGCAGAGCTGTTCAGCATCAAGCAGCTCTTCGCTGTACAAACCCCTTCACTCAACAACAAACGGCGATATGCTATACTTCCCTTCAGATTTATTAAGCGCTGGGGGGGGAACTATCCTCAGCCATTTCAATAAACTTGGCTTTTGACATCAGCTTTTTTGCTGGGGATACTGGACGATGCTCAAAAATACGTTGAAATCTTATTTGACAATATCCGCATTACTTTTTGTTTTACTCCTGAGCACCTTCGTCTATGTCACCGAGCGAGAAAGCTACAGGCAAAGTCTGTTGCTGGCCGAAAAAACAGCGACAACAATTTCGCAACTCATTGCAAAACAGGCTGAAGACACCTTTAAGAATATCGACCTGATCCTTCAGGATGTTGATAATAAAATTCAACATACCGATCCTTCTGATCTCGGCTCACAAAGTGCTGTTTCCGATCTGATGCGCTCGCGGTTGCAGGACGCCAACTACATCAGGGCTTTTTTTGTCATTGGCCCAGATGGTTATATTATTCACGATACCGACCATACCACGCCGCATGTCAGCCTGGCTGATCGCGAATATTTTCGTTTTCACCAGCCAGCCTCGGCCCCCGAACTCTATATCGGCAAACCACTGATAAGCCGTTCTGTGGGAACCTGGTTCGTCAGCATAAGCCGCAGGGTCTCAACGTCTGATGGCTCGTTCGGCGGTGTTATTACTGCAGCGCTAGAACTCGATCATATAGAAAAATTCTATTCAAAATTATCTATTGGCGACAATGATCTCGTTTTTTTGTCAAACGACGCTGGAATGCTGTTGGTCAGTTGGCCGGAGTTTGAGGAACAGATCGGCACAATTGTGCCAAAGTCAGAGCCACGAGCAAAAGATGGGGACGGCTTTGTCTCAAGTTTGTTGGATCAACGGAACAAAATTGAGATTTCGACGGAACTAGCCAATTATCCACTTACCGTTACCGTACAAATTGATCAAAAGGATTTATTTTCACTTTGGCTCGAAAACGTCCAGCCCGCTTTTGTTCTTTTTGCCCTTCTGATTGTCGCAATCATCGTCTTTTATTGGGTACTGCTGAGGCATATAGCTAGCCTTAAACGTTATGAAGAAAATTTGGAACAAAAAAACTTACAACTTTCACAGTCGGAAGCAAGGCTGATCGCCGCTGAGCGGATTTCCAAAACTGGTAACTGGTCATACAATGTTGCAGATGGGGCAATTGAGTGGTCTGCCGGGCTCTGGGGTATTTATGGATATCGTGACAATCGAGAATGGTATTCGGGGAGGGCTTCAAATGACAAAGCAAAGAAAGT
>CALZLE010000211.1 GCA_945788205.1 uncultured Desulfuromonadales bacterium | reverse complement strand
TGAATATCGCCAAGTCGTGACTGTACGACTGACCAAACTGCTGATGCAACAAACCCTGACGTTAAGTCTGTTCGGTTATTGGTCGCCGACCGATGAAGATTTTTATTTGCGTCCAAACCTGAAATATAAATTGACCGATAACTGGCTGTTGACTGCTGGTGGCAACCTGTTTGGTGGGGCAGAGGAGCACACCTTTTTTGCCCAACTGGAGGACAATTCAAACGTTTACGCCGGGCTCCGATACAGTTTCTGAGTGGCGTAGAAAAAGACAGAAGGAGATACGAGATGACCGTTAATCGCTACTTAAGGCTGGCCGCTGGATTCTTTATCCTGCTGAGTGTTGTGTTGTCACAGATCCATTCGCCCTACTGGCTCTACTTTACCGCTTTTGTCGGGCTTAACCTGTTTCAGAGCGCTTTTACCAACTGGTGCCCGTTGATCACCGTTTTGCAGAAAATGGGAGTTAAGGAGGGCTGAATCGGCGCTCATTGGGGAGCAGGAAAAAGGCGGGAAGAGCCCTTTAATGCTCTACCCGCCTTTTTGATTGATTGGACAATGTCTCTCAGTTGTTATTGCTGGACGTCTGGGAGATATAGTTCTGGCCCAGCTTTCGCAGGTGCTCGGTGAGCTGTTCCAGCTCGTCAATTTCGCTAAAAATAGCCGATGTTTTGTTGACGTTTTTGTTCAGTCGGCCTTCCGCTTTGCCGATGTGATCGGAAATCCGCTCAGAGGCCTGCAGCTGGAAAGTGTTTGCGTCAACAATTGAGCGAATCTGTTCATCCCGATCGCCTAAACCTCGATCCAGTTCCCGGGTCGCGCGCAGCTGCTCCTCCATGCCACGTGCCACTTGGTCGGCGGCAGATTTCATTTCGGTCACGCCATCCTGGATTCGGCTGACACCGCTTCTTTGTTCTTTCATGGCTCGTGCAACAGCGCGGACCGAACGTAAGCTCTGTCCTGCTTCGTTGAGCATCAAGCGGGCCCGTTCTCCCTGAGCGCTGGTCAACTGACTGATTTCATCAGTGGCAGCTGAAGCAAGGTCGACGGAATGCACGATCTGGTTGAGAGCATCGCCGGTTCGCAGGGAGTTCTCTTTGCCCTGGTTGACCCGTTGGACTGTTGCTTCAACAGCAGTCAGGGCTTCTTCAGTATCTTTACTGATCGCCTGAATAATTCGTTGAATATCCTGAGCACTGTCAGTGGTGCGGTCGGCCAGATCTTTGATCTCGTCGGCAACCACGGCAAACCCTTTTCCTTCGTCCCCGGCTTTGGCCGCGATGATTGCAGCATTAAAGGCGAGCAGTTCGGTATCACCGACCAGCTCCTTGATAACACCGATGATTTTTCCGACTTCTTGGGCCTGGTGTGCCAGACGCTCCATTGCTGACATCGCCTGCTGACTTTCGGTCGCCATCAGGTCGATTTCGCCAAGAGTCTGAGTCATCATCTGCAGGCCATCCTGCGCGTCTTGCTTAACTTTTTGCACCGCCTCGTTGCCGGCGGCCGAACCCGTTTTGATCCGATCAAACGATTCACCGATATTGTCCATCTGCTGAGCGGTGTCTTCGACCGAGCGGGCAATATCTTCAGCTTGATTAGCGACTTCGCGGACACTGGCGGTCATCTCTTCAACGGCAGTGGTGGTTTCAATGAACTTGGCAGTGGAGTGATCCATCGCCCGGGCCATCTCTTCCAGAGATTGTGACAACTCCCGCGACAGGGCTGCTTCGTCCTGGGATTGACTCGACAGAGACTTGATCAGCTGGGCCACGTCCTGCTGTTTGGCCTCCATAATTTCAACATCTTTGCTGGTTATTTTTGCCGCCGCCAAACCTTCATTGGCCCGATCAGCAAGAAACAGTGCGGCCTGACTGAGGGATCGATAGTAAGGAATTAATTTGTCGGAAGTTGACATCACCGCTTCAAAAAGCTGTTGAATCCTCTGCACGCCATCATCCAGCCCGACAGACAATGTTTCCAGGCTTTCATCGCCGGTTTCGACCTTGCCGGTCAGTGGTTCGAGCATATCGAGTTGGGTACGCAACTGTTTTTTCAGGGTGGCGCGAATGAAAAAGAAGGCGGAAACGGCAACGCCGTAACCGAAAAGGACCGTCATCAGGACAAAGCCGGGCTCAAAAGCTTGGTCGCCGATCATCGGCCAGACAGCAAAAGGAAAGATGGCAGCAGCTGACAACCCCATAAGGTGGGTAAAATAAAAAACTTTCTTCAAGTAGCTGAGCCTGGTGCTCTGTCCCTGGGTCATAACAGCTCCCGTAGCTGGATTCTCTTCATGCTGGCTGCAAAGTAGATAGCATCGTCTCTGATTGCACAGAGTAAAACAATTAAATATCACAAATCTATCGACTCAGCAAGCATATGCCCTTCTTTCTCCTCTTTTACCAAATGTGCAGCTGAGGTATGCTTGCCACTTACTCGGATAACTTCCCACAGGAGAAAAAGAATGGCTCGACTGGTTTTATCTCTACTGGCCCTGATCCTCTGCGTCCCCTTGATGGCTTGTGCGGTCCCTGCACAGCAGGATGATTTGCAATCTGTCGCGAATGCGCTGAGTATGAGTTTTCCTAACATTCCGCTGAAGCAGGTTAATGCGACACCGGTTGAGGGGCTCTACGAGCTTGTCACTGAAAAAGGAGAGATCCTCTATTTTGCACCACGCAGTGGTCACATCCTGGCTGGTGAGTTGTGGAACAATAGTGGTCAGAACCTGACTCGCGAGAGCAAAGCGCGAATGATGACCGATAAACTGTCGATGTTGCCACTCGATAAGGCGGTCAAGATTGGCGATGGGCCGAATATCGTTGTCGAAGTTTCTGATCCCGACTGCCCCTTCTGTCGTGATGGTTCGGCTTTCTTTTCCGCTCGAGAAGACGTGACTCGCTACGTGTTCCTCTACCCGCTGGACCGAATTCACCCGCAGGCTGAAGCCAAATCAAGCTTTATCCTGTCGGCCGAAGATCAGGAAACCGCTTACGAAGATGTCTTCAGCGGTCAATATGATGAGCAACCGCTCCCTGAATTCAAAGATAACGGCCTGCTTGCAATTCACCGACAGGCTGCGCGCAACATCGGTATCAACAGTACCCCGCGCTACTGGATCAATGGTAAATACATTTCTGGAACCAACCTGAAAGAGTTTGAAAAGTTGCTTGATCAGGGGCCTGCTGCGAAACAATAGAAAGTACTGAATGACTTTATCGAAGAAAAATCAACGCCCCGAACTGCTCGCTCCGGCGGGTAGTTTCGAGGCTTTTTTTGCTGCGGTCGAAGCGGGTGCCGATGCGGTTTATACCGGATTGAAAG
>CALZLE010000210.1 GCA_945788205.1 uncultured Desulfuromonadales bacterium | reverse complement strand
TTAAGTTTCTGTCTTGTTTTCATTCTTGTCACTCCTATAGAGCAGGGGCTGTGCCAAGTCGGGAAATCTTTTTTTGCATATTTTTTAACTGTTCGTTATTACATGAGAAAAAATACATTTGAGGGGTTTTGTCGCCTGTTTTGTCGACTGTATATTGTATACGTGAGACATACACCAGATGTTGTGCTTTTAGCCATGTCTGGAATCTTATTCTTTGTTAAGCTGCTGAAATAATTTAGTTTAGCGGAGGGTTTGGTGTGGATAAGAAAAATAAACGCGATAAATAATTTATATATTTATTTTGTGTACGGAAAAGGTGAGAGAAATGAAAAGCCCGACAGGATCATCTGCCGGGCTTTTGTTGTTAACGTTCTTGCAGGATGCGCAACATTCGCCGCAGCGGTTCGGCAGCACCCCAGAGGAGCTGATCGCCGCAGGTGAAGGCGGAGAGGTACTCTGGTCCCATCTTCATCTTGCGTACCCGGCCGACCGGAATGCTCAGGGTACCGGAAACCGCAGTTGGGGTCAGTTGCTCCAGCGTTTCCGCTTTTTTGTTCGGGACCAGCTTGACCCACTGGTTGTCACCATCAATGATCTGTTCGATCTCACTGATCGGCAGGTCTTTATTCAGTTTGATGGTCAGTGCCTGGCTGTGACAGCGCATGGCGCCGATCCGCACGCAGACGCCGTCGACCGGAATTGGAATTTCGTTGCCGAGGATCTTGTTGGTTTCAACAAATCCCTTCCACTCTTCACGGCTCTGACCATCTTCAACTTCACGATCGATCCAAGGCAGCACACTGCCAGCCAGCGGGAAACCGAACTCAGCAGTCGGGAGGTCTTCCCCCCGCAGAGTTGCTGTGACCTTCTTGTCGATCTCAAGGATCGCCGAACCGGGGGTGCTCAACTCTTCAGCGACCGAAGCTTCGAGAACGCCCATTTGATTCAGTAGCTCGCGCATATTCGGCGCGCCGGCACCGGAAGCTGCCTGATAAGTCATCGACGTGACCCACTCGACCAGCCCAGCCTTAAACAGCCCACCAATTGCCATCAGCATTAAGCTGACAGTACAGTTTCCGCCGATGAAATCTTTGACGCCGTTTTCCAGCGCCTCTTCGATGACATCGAGATTGGTTGGGTCGAGGATGATGACAGCCTTGTCGTCCATTCGCAAGCTGGAGGCCGCATCAATCCAGTAACCATCCCAACCTTTTGCCCGCAGCTGCGGGTGGATTTCTTTGGTATAATCGCCACCCTGGCAGGTGATGATGACATCCTGCTCGGCGAGTTTCGAAATATCGCTTGCGTTCTCCAGATTGGCGCCACTGCCCTGACCAAAATCCGGGGCGGTTTGGCCAGCCTGTGAGGTTGAGAAAAAGGTGGCATCGACTCCGACAAGGTCCTTCTCTTCTACCATCCGTTGCATGAGCACCGAACCGACCATGCCACGCCAACCGACTAATCCGACTTTCATAATTTTCTCCATGTTGACGGGGGTGAAAAATCTACTTATGCTGCACTCTGGCCGATTGGTCTGACCAGATTTAGCCGGGAATCATATCAGCATTCTGCGGTGAGTGGTATATTTTTTCAATGCTGATGCGAGGAAAGTTTCTCTTTTCTATAAGGTTACGTTGATGACCGATTACGAAGCAAGTCTGCCGCTCGGCAAAACCACCGAATATATTTCGGAATACGATCCGCAATTACTTTGTTCATTTCCCCGGCAGGTCAAACGGGATGTGATTGGCGTCACCGGCGAGTTGCCTTTTGGTGGTTACGATATCTGGAACGCTTTCGAGCTTTCCTGGCTCAATCTGAAGGGCAAGCCGATTGTCGCGATGGGTGAATTCCACATTCCCTGCGAATCACCGAACCTGATTGAATCTAAGTCATTCAAGCTCTATCTCAATTCTTTCAATCAGACGCGGTTGAAAGGATTTGCCGATGCCGAACAGCGGATGGTACGTGATTTGTCGGCTGCCGCAGGAGCGCCGGTACGGGTTCGGTTATTGGATGCTGATCAGTTTGCGACTGAAGAGATTCAGGGTTTGCCGGGAGACCGTATAGATGGACTAGACATCGCAGTGGATGACTACTCGCTCGATCCGGCATTGCTCGAGGGGGCTGTTGAGCCGCAGAATATTATCGAGGAAGAGCTGCACAGTCATCTGCTGAAGAGTAACTGTCTGGTGACCAATCAGCCTGATTGGGGGAGCGTGCTGATCCGCTATCGCGGCGGTAAGATCGACCGTGAAGCTTTGCTGCGCTACCTGATCTCCTTCCGGCAGCATAATGAGTTTCATGAACAGTGTGTCGAGCGGATCTTTGTTGACCTGATGCGCTACTGCCAGCCGGAGAAACTGACCGTTTATGCGCGTTACACCCGGCGTGGTGGGTTGGATATCAACCCGTTTCGGTCGAATTATGAAGCACGGATTGCCAATTTGCGGCAGGCGCGACAGTAGATGTTTGTGGTCAGAAAAGTTTTTCTGGCCACAGATTGTCAACCGATCAATTCAGGAAAGAGTTGCTGTACCTCCGGCAGCTCCGGCAGCTGGACCTCATTCTCAATCGCTTCTTTCAAAGGGCCCGCCAGGCTGGTGTCGCCGAACAGGGCTGCGCCAACCAAATGATTGTCACGGCAGACAATGGCGCAGTAGTTCTCCCCGTTCGATTTTTCTACTAGGCGATAGCTGGCATCCGCGAGATTAAATTGGCCGATACTGAACAGATCGACGTCAACAACTTTGATGCGGGTTGCCATTGAGACTCCGGGAAATTCTGCGTTGCCACCCGCGGCGTTGATTCCGGCGACAGCTCCCTGGGCGTAACTGGCGGGCCAGATGCCGTAGAGACGTCCATTGTGTTCGGTGATGTCTCCGGCGGCGAAAATATCGGGATCGTTGGTGGTCATCCGGTCATCGACCAGCAGGCCGCTTTTTACTTTTAACTCGGCTTGTCGAGCCAGACAACTGTTCGGGCGGACTCCGGCGGAAATCACGACCATCGCAGCTGGAATCTCACGGCCGTCACTTAACAGCACGCTGCGCAGATGCTCATCTCCGGCCAGTTCTTGAATTGTGACACCGCAGAGAATTTCAATTCCGATCTTTTCCAGGTGTGCTTTCAGCTGTTCTCCTGCGGCTTGTGGTAATTGACGTGGCATCAACCAGGAGTGGCCTTCCAGAACCGTCACCTTTGCGCCTTGTCGCGCCAGGGCTGCTGCCGTTTCAAGCCCGAGTAGACCGCCACCGATACAGACCACACTCTGGCCCGGTTGCAGCTGTTGCAGAATGTTTTGGGCATCATTGACGGTGCGCAGCGTATTCACGCCAGCGCGGGTCGCCCCGGGAATTGGTGGGACAAATGGATGTGACCCGTTGGCAAGGATCAAACGGTCGTAGCTAAAGCTTCGACCATCACGTAACGAAACCTGCTTTTCTTGCCGGTCGATCTGCAGTGCTTCACCCTCAATCAGGTTAATACCCTGTTGGGCAAACCAGTCACTGGTCTGCATCGGCAGTTCTGCTTCATCAATTTCTCCGGCGAGGTAGCGGGTCAGGTTGAGGCGATAGTAGGGGATTCCAAGCTCTTTGCTGATCAGAGTGATGTCTACATCAGCCAAGCACTTACGTGCTTCTTCTGCCGCTGTCAGTCCAGCAATTCCGCCGCCAAGGATGAGGATGTTTTTGATATCGCCACTGCCGCAAAAGGCAGCTTCTTCGGTGACCGCTGCAAACATATTTTTTTCCGCTCCGCAGACCACACAGCGTTCGGGAGCTTCGGCACCTTCGTGAATATGGTCGCAGATTGTGCAACGCCAGCGGCTACTTTGCGGTTTATCCGGCGCGGTCGTCTTTATCGCCAGCGGTGAGAAGTGATCTTGATCTGCTGCGCACAAAGCGCAGGAGTTCGGTGCAGCTTCCCCTTGGTGGACATAGCCACAAACATCACATTTCCAGGTTTTCATACCCTATCCTTTTGCCGGTTATCGCTCGAGCTTTGCTGAAATGAGAATTGAAAAATTACTTCGGTAGCGGCACGACAAAGATCGGTCGGGTTGACCTGTGCAGAACTTTTTCTGCAACACTACCGAGAAAGGCGTGCTCAATCGCTCCTTTGCTGTGAGTCCCCAAAACGATGACATCGGCATCGAGCTGCTCGGCAGTATCGAGAATACAGGAGACCGGGTTACCGATGGAGACTTTTGATCCGGCAAAAAGTCGCTTGTCGTCAGGGCTGTTTGCCAGTTCTTTTTCGACAAAACTATCGAGCAGATTTTTGATTTCCGTATTTGCTTCTTCGGCATGCTGCTGCTCGAAGTCACTCATCCAGTCCTGCCCTTTGATGAGCGAGAAGTAGTTGCGCATGCTGGTATCGACCTGTGGGACCACATGCAGCAGGTGGATCTTCGCATTGTGTTGTCTGGCCATCAACACTGCGTATTTAAATGCACGGTCAGAATTCGGGGTAAAATCGATTGCAATTAAAATGTTTTGGTAGGTTGGCAGCATAGGTTACCTCTCTAAGCTGAATGTGTTCAAAAACCTGCTTGTTCATTCTAACCGATTTTCCATGACTTGCATTTACTTAGCAAGGGGAACATTGTTAATATTGAAAACCGAATCAGTCATGTTGGGGAGGAGCCATTGTGCCAGGAGCATACAAACAACTGAATAACCGGGGATTACTCGACCTGTCAGCGCGCGGTGCGGCATTGGTCGATATCCGCCGAGAGGAGGAATGGCGGCTCACCGGGGTTATTGAGGGGAGCTATCTACTCACCTTTTTTGCCGCCGATGGCAGCAGCGACCCACAGGCATGGTTACATCAGTTGTCACGCCTGTGCTCCGATGAGCAGCCGCTGGTGATGATTTGCCGAAGTGGCTATCGAACCAGTCTGATTTGTGATTTTCTGATTGAAATAAATCCTGAGCGCGAAATTTATAATTTGACCGAAGGTATTCTCAGCTGGTTAGCGGCTGGATTGCCAGTAATAGCGCTGGATGACGTGTCGGAAACCTTTCTTTCTCTCGGCCGAAAGATCTCGTAACCATCTAAAAAATAGAAGAAAAGCATGTTTTTAGGGTTGACACTCGGATAAAAAGCGATACTCCTTAAAGGGTTGCCAGTTCTTTTAATGAGTTGGAAGTCCGGGAGAAAATCATGGAATATCTGCGTGGTGACCGGGTTCGTATCCTCGGAAAGCCGGAATGGGGACCAGGTTTTATCCAAGGGAAGTGCAAAAATGGCAAGGTTGAAGTTAACTTTGAACAGGTGGGAAACAAGACCTTAAGTTTGCAGTATGCCAAGTTGATGAAGGTCGCCCTGCGCGACACCAGTTGGTTGGAAGCTCGAGTGCGTGACCATTGGGGGAAACTATAGGGTTGATTTTCTGGCGAAAGTCATCCACGGGTTCCAGCTTTTTCCAGGGACGTAGTTCAGCTATTTTTCAACTTGTCCAGATCGATCTCCATCTCTTTGGCGCGTCGTTTCCAGAGTCGTCGAGCCAGTTGCTGCATATCGACGTCTTCATCTCCTTCGTCGACAATTTCCAGTCCGAGCAGCGTTTCAATGACGTCTTCCAGCGTCAGTAGTCCTTTCAGTCCACCGTATTCATCGACGACCAGCATGATATGTGCGCGGTGCCGCATAAACTCGTCAAAGGCTCGAGAGAGGGACATGGTTGACAACAGCGCTGGCAACTCACGGCGGTATTTTTCCAGCCGGTTGTCGGTGTTGCCACGAGCCTGAGCCAGCAACAGATCACTGCGCAGGACAAAGCCAGTGACCTCATCCCTGTTGTCGGTGTAGATCGGGATGCGAGAAAAGCGGATATGGTCGTATTTATGAAAAAATTCCTCGACCCGCAAAGTTCCCGATAAAGAAAAGACGACGGTGCGCGGAGTCATGGCATCGGCGATCGGCGTTTTCCGCAGCAGCAGCAGATTCCTCAGAATACTCGATTCAAATTTAGCCAGCTGTCCCTCGTTTGCGCTCACCTCAGCCATGGCGGAAAACTCCTGGCGACTGAACCCGGCCAGGGTTGGGCCGTGAGTCAAACCTTGAGTCAGCAATTCCGAAAGCTTGACGAAGGGGTAAAGTAACAGCACCAGCCCTTTCAGGGCGTAGGCGGTGACAGGCGCAAGCTGTCGCCAATAATGAGCCCCAAGGGTTTTCGGAATAATTTCGGAGAAGACCAGAATCAGCAGAGTCAGAACGGCCGAAGCAATGCCGACGTAATTGTTGCCGAAAACTTTTGCTGCCTGTGCCCCGGCACCAGCTGCCCCAACAGTATGGGCGATCGTATTGAGAGTCAGAATCGCCGCCAGCGGCTTGTTGATGTCAGACTTCAGTGCGTTAAGTTGCGCGCCGGCTTTTTTCCCCTCTTTTACCAACAGGGCGATATAGGCCGAGTTGACACTCAGGAGCACCGCTTCGGCGATCGAGCAGAGAAAGGAGAAAACCAGGGCAATCAGGATGTAGGTGATCAGTAGAAACATGGGCCTCCCGCTCTGGAAAGAGAATCAGTGCATTCTAGCATGTTGTGCGGTTGTCGCATTGGAGCAAACAAAAAAGGCGACCAGATCGGCCGCCTTTTTTTATTTTACACAAATGTGAGGTTTACTTACCCCACTTCTCGCGAATGCGGGAAACGGCGGTCTCGACATTGGCGCGGTCACCAAAAGCTGAGAGGCGGAAGTAGCCTTCGCCGCTCGGGCCGAAGCCGCTACCGGGGGTGCCGACGACGAAGCACTCATTGAGCAGCTTGTCGAAGAAATCCCAGCTGGTCATTCCTTCTGGAGTCTTCAGCCAGATGTACGGGGCGTTGACGCCGCCGAAGCACTCGATGCCCGCAGCCGTCAAGCCTTCACGGATGATGGTGGCGTTCTCCATGTAGTAGTCGATGATTTCTTTGACCTGCGCCCAGCCTTCGTCACTGTAAACAGCGGCGGCAGCTTTTTGTACTGGGTAGGAGACGCCGTTGAACTTGGTGCACTGGCGGCGGTTCCAGAGCTTGTTGAAGCTGTACTTTTCACCGCTTTCAGTGGTGCCCATCAATGCTTCCGGAACCACGGTCAGGCCGCAACGAACGCCGGTGAAACCAGCGGTCTTGGAGAAGGAGCGGAATTCGATGGCGCACTGCTTGGCGCCTTCGATCTCGTAGATCGAGTGAGGGACATCCGCTTCAGTGATGAAGGCTTCGTAGGCGGCATCGAACAAAATCACGGCATCCTTTTTGATGGCGTAATCGACCCAGGCTTTCAGCTGCTCTTTGCTGGCAACGGTGCCGGTCGGGTTGTTCGGAAAGCAGAGGTAGATGACATCAACCTTCTCGCTCGGAAACTGCGGAGCAAAACCGTTCTCCTCGGTGCAAGGCATGTAGACCAGACCTTCGTAGTAGCCCTTATCGTCGGCCTGACCGCTGCGGCCGACCATGACGTTGGTGTCGTTGTAGACCGGATAAACCGGATCTCCGATGGCAACCTTGTTGCCGAGGTCGAAAATATCGAGGATGTTGGCGCTGTCGCACTTGGAGCCGTCGGAGATGAACACTTCGCTGGTTTTCAAATCAACCCCGAGCGGCTGGTAGGCTTTGTCGATGATGATCTGCGAAAGCCAGTCGTAACCCTGCTCCGGGCCGTAACCGTGAAAGCTGGCACCTTGAGCCATGTCGTCCACACCATCATGAAAGGCTTTGAGCACTGCAGGAACCAGCGGCTTGGTGACATCGCCAATGCCAAGGCGGATAACGCTGGAATCTGGGTTGGCTGTGGTGAATTCGCTAACGCGCCGGCTGATTTCCGGGAACAGGTAACCAGCTTGTAACTTTAAATAGTTGTCGTTGATACGTGCCATATTTGTTATCTCCTGATTGTCTTTAAATTGAGCAAAGGGCGACCTGAGTTGGCCGCCCTGCGGTGTCTGATTTTTCTCGGTTTGTCAGCCTGATTGTCTCTGCAGCCAGTTACCGGCATTTTCCAGATCTCTGCCAAGTCCATACATGGTTTCACAACCGGAAATGAAGAGGGCGACGATGATCAATAGAACTGCGAGAGTCTTTTTCATTGCTGTTCTCCTCTAGATAGTTTCCGGACGTGGCTTGGTTTAGTTTAGCTCCAGAACATCCTGCATATCGTAAATTCCAGCCGCTTTGCCGTTAAGCCATTGGCAGGCGCGGGCGGCACCACGAGCAAACATGTCACGACTCATCGCTCGGTGGCTGATCTCGATCCGCTCACCCATGCCAATAAAATAGACGGTGTGTTCGCCGACGATATCGCCGCCGCGCACGGTCTGCATGCCGATTTCCTGCTGGGTGCGTTCGCCGCACATGCCCTCACGGTGGAAGTTTGCGACTTTATTGTAGTCGCGGCCCAACTCGCTGGCGACCACTTCTCCCATCCGCACAGCGGTGCCGGACGGCGAATCCTTCTTTTTGTTGTGGTGCAGCTCAACCACTTCAACATCAAAGTCATCACCGAGAATCTTGGCCGCTTCTTTCAGCAGCTTAAAGCAGGCATTGACGCCGACACTCATATTTGGCGCCAGCACCACCGGAATTTTCTCGGCAAATTTTTCTGCTTCAGCGCGCTGCTCGGGAGTGAACCCGGTTGATCCGCTGACCACCATCTTGCCCAGCTCGGCACAAACGGCGAGGTTTTGCAAAGTGACATCGGGGAAAGTGAAGTCGATCAGCACGTCGGCGTTGGCCATGGTTGCGGCCAGATCGTCACTGATGCTGACGCCTAGTTCACCGGCCCCGGCAACCAGCCCGGCGTCAAGGCCGATCTGTGGGTGATCGGGACGCTCGACGGCACCAGTCAGCTCGAGACCAGTGGTTTCGAGCACCGCCCGAATCAGGTGGCCACCCATGCGACCGGCGGCCCCTAAAATAGCTACGTTCATATATTGAATCCTTATTGTAGGGGTGACCAATTGGTCGTCCGTGTGGGCGAGACATGTCTCGCCCCTACATATTAAATCAGTTCGTGCTTGCGCAGCACGGTCTGCAACTTTTCCAAGGTGCCGGAGCCCATGGCAACCAGCGGCAGGCGGACATCAGCCTGACATTTGCCCATCAGTGCAGCGGAGGTTTTTACCGGCACCGGGTTGCTTTCGATGAACATCGCCTGATGCACGTCGAGGAGCTGCAGGTGCTGTTTGCGGGCATCATCCCACTGACCATTCTGGATCGAAGTGACCATCGCCTTAACCTGTTTCGGCATGATGTTGGCGGTTACCGAAATGATCCCTTTGGCACCACAGGCCATCAACGGCAGGGTGAGAAAGTCGTCGCCGGAGAGGACATCAATTTTATCCCCAGCGGCAGCGATGATTTCGCTCGCCTGAGTCAGGTCGCCGGAGGCTTCTTTGATGGCGACAATGTTATCAAACTCAGCCAGACGGATGGTGGTGGCAGCAGTCATGTTCATGCCGGTACGGCCCGGGACATTGTACAGAACCTGCGGCAGGACAACATTTTCGGCCAGTGCTTTATAGTGTTGGAACAAACCTTCCTGGGACGGCTTGTTGTAGTAGGGGGAAACCAGCAGCAGGCCGTCGGCACCCATTTCTTTGGCGTGTTGGGAAATTTCGATCGCTTCAGCCGTGGCGTTGGAGCCAGTTCCGGCGATGACTGGAACCCGTTTATTGACCTGCTCAATACAGGTCTTGATGACCCGGTTGTGCTCTTCATAGCTCAAGGTCGCCGACTCACCGGTGGTCCCGCAAGGGACGATGACGTCGGTACCGTTTTCAATCTGAAATTCGATCAGCTGGCGATAGCTTTCCTCATCAAAGTTCCCCTGTGCGTCGAAGGGGGTAATGATGGCAACCATAGATCCGTGGAACATAGCTTCTCCTCTGTCTGTGTCCGGGCAGCGAAGACCGGCCACAATTGCTCTGTTGTCTCTTCAGTCAATGAAGTTGAAATTCAATATACCGGCCGCTTGAAACAGCCGCAGAATAAACCGTATAGCTAGCACAACGTCGTGGGAAAGTAAAGCATCCGCGACTTGGTGAAAAGCTGAATTTTGTCAGTATGTCAGGGGCTTAAACGATTCTTAGATTCCCGCTTCCGGGGTTGCGCTTTGTTCCGGTGACGCCAGTCCTTCGATCTGTTGTTTTCCCCGTTTAACCAAGGCCCGTAGTCGGTAATGATAGCGGGTGCCGTTGGTGAGGCTGAAGTCCTCGAAGCTGGTCTTTTTGAGCGGTTCAGGTGTCAGCGGATACAGGCTGCTGCTGTCGTCAAGGCGGCGATAAATCAGATAGCCGAGTAAACTCTCTTCAGCTGCCAGATCCGGGGCTTGCCATTGTAGCTGTATGGAGCGATCACGTGGCGTGAGTTCAACCTGCTGCGGTGCACTCACTGGTGCGTTATAAACCTGCCGCAGAATGACCGATTTGCTCCGATCACCGGCATTGCCGCGAGTCATCAGTTTATACTGATAGCCGGTATCTGACTGCAGTGGACGGTCATGCAGCAGATAGCGTTTTCCGCTTTGTTGTGCTGGTGTCGGAAGTTGCGGGTTGATGCTGACCAGCAGAGTTGACCGATCCAAACACTCCGGACAGTCATCGGCGGGATCGTAGGTCATGCGATAAATATCGACTACGGGTGGTTGGTCGAGTGGGCTACCATCTTGGTTGCTGGTCGGTAGTTGCCAGCCGAGCTGTAGGGCATCACCCTGTTGGCGCAGCTCTGGAGCCTGAACTCTCCCCGGCAGAGGGATTTCCAGCGGTCGCACCGGTCCCTTGTTGCCGCAAGCGGTGAGGGTGAGCAGAAGTGAGATAGAGATAAGCAGAAATCTTATTTGCATAGAATCAGTTTTTCTTCAAGCGTGCCAGTTCCCGCTCAACTGCTTCGCGGGCGGTGCCGCCGGTTGCTTTACGGGCATTGACCGAAGCTTCCAAGGTGACGTAATCGTAGATGTCCTCTTCAATCAGCTCGGAGAACTCGCGGAACTCGTCGAGGGTTAATTCGGGGATGTCTTTGTTGTTTTCGACACAGAAGCGTACCGTTTTGCCGACCACTTCATGGGCCTGGCGGAACGGTAGGCCTTTGCGCACGCAGTAATCGGCCACGTCGGTCGCGGTGGAAAAACCACGTGCTGCGGCGATGCGCATATTGTCGCCTTTGACTTTCATCTCAGCGATCATGTCGGCAAAGATTTTCAGGCTGCCTTTGACCGTGTCGATGGTATCGAACAGCGGCTCTTTGTCTTCCTGCATGTCCTTGTTGTAGGCTAGCGGCAGCGATTTCATCAGCGTCAGCATGCTCATCAGGTTGCCGTAGACCCGGCCGGTTTTACCGCGCACCAGCTCCGGCACGTCCGGGTTCTTTTTTTGCGGCATGATTGAGCTGCCGGTGCAGAAGGCATCGGTCAGTTCGATAAAATTGAAATCGGCACTCGACCAGAGGATCAGCTCTTCCGACAGGCGTGACAGGTGCATCATCATAATGCTGGAGAAGCTGCAGAACTCGATGGCGAAGTCACGGTCTGAAACCGAGTCGAGGCTGTTGCGGGTCACGCCGTCAAAGCCAAGCTGCTGCGCGACCCATTCGCGATCGATGGGGAACGTTGTCCCTGCCAATGCTCCGGCACCAAGTGGCATCATGTTGAAACGGGCGCGCAGGTCCTGCAGGCGTGAAATGTCGCGGGCGATCATCTCGCGGTAGGCGAGCATGTGGTGGCTGTAGAGCACCGGCTGCGCAGTCTGCAGGTGGGTGTAGCCGGGCATGATGACATCGAGGTTTTCCTCGGCTTGTTTGACCATTGCCGCATCCAGCTTTGCGAGATAATCGAGGATGGTGTCGATTTCGTCGCGCAGGTAGAGGCGGATATCGACGGCGACCTGATCGTTGCGGCTGCGGCCGGTGTGCAGTTTGCCGCCGACGCTGCCGATCCGCTCAATCAGACGTGCTTCGATATTCATATGAATATCTTCCAACGCGACGGTGAATTCAACCTTGCCGGCTTCGATATCTTTGAGAATTGCATCCAGCCCGACGATGATCTGCTGTGCTTCGTCAGTACCGATGATGTCCTGCCGTCCGAGCATTTCTGCGTGGGCTTTTGAACCCTGAATATCGTACGCGTAAAGACGCTGATCGAATGCGATCGACGCGGTGAATTCTTGGACAAATTTATCGGTCGGTTGGGTGAAACGGCCACCCCATAACTTACTCATATCTTTTTGCTTTCTCTATGAATGACGATTCCCTCTCCTCTGTGGAGAGGGCCAGGGTGAGGGGACGTCTAGAGCAAGCCCCTCATCC
>CALZLE010000209.1 GCA_945788205.1 uncultured Desulfuromonadales bacterium | reverse complement strand
TTTCATCGGCTCAGCAACCAGGAACAGGGCGACGATCCAACCTGCCAGGTAACCGATGGAGTACATCCAGCCATCGTAACCGGCTGTTGCGATCATGCCGCAAATACCCAGGAAGGAAGCAGCGGAGAGGTAGTCACCGGCAAAAGCAACACCGTTGGTGAACCAGTGGATGTTGCCACCAGCAGCATAGTAACCTTCGGCGGAGCTGGTCCGACGGGCCAGGTAGAAAGAGAGGCCGAGTACGAAGATAACGAAAGTGAAGAACAGACCGATAGCAATCGGGGACTGTGTATATACCATGATTTAAATCCCCCTTAGTCGTTCATTTTAGTCTCTGCAGCGGTGCAGAGATGGTTGTAGATAACTGCCAATACCAAAGCGAAGCCGATCAAACCAAAACCCCAAACAACGGCAGCGGTCTGACCGAAAATGATGTTTTGCATCATCTTTGGATTGGTTGCATTGATTGCTACGAAGATAGCGTAAACGATGGTGTAGGCGATAAACATCGAGACGCCTAACTTCGTCTTGTAGCCGGACGCATTGTCCTTGCCAAGTTTAACTGCGGGTCCATGTGCCATTGTAGAAATCTCCTCTTGAATAGTATGGGGGGCCAATTCGACCCCATCCATCTGAAACGTGCCAAAAACCAGTTCTGAAATAATATACAAGCTATGGGATACGCTATCTGGTTGTTTTTACTAGATAAACTTCCATATCTTGTGATAATTTATGCGTGATCTTGGTTGTTTTTATTCCGCGCCATAATACGTTGTTATATAATCCTGTCAATAGTAAATTTTTATGAAAAAAATCGTTTCGCTCTCCGAAATGGCGTTATTTATTCAGTTCATTCTTTGGGGCATCCGGCTAAGACCAGTAAAAGTGGGGGGTTTTAGAATGGTGTTTTGCGCTAAGAGGTAATTAAGAACATATTAGACATTGGCCTAATATAATGTTAGTTGGAGTTAACCTTGGTTGCGAACGGTTTTATACGGCTGTCAGGACTTTGCTTTAGAGTTGTTCTGGAGGAAAGGGGACAACATGATCTATTTGTTCTGTATCGCAGAGCAGCATAATTAAGCGATCAATTCCCAGGGCGATCCCTGCTGCTGGAGGCATGTTGGCTAACTCGGTTATGAAGGGGATTGCCGGTGGGTAGGGCTGCTTTCCTGACGCACGGCGTTCTGCTTCTTCAGAGGTAAAGCGTTGTTCCTGCTCCGCATGGTCGGTTAACTCAGAAAAAGCGTTCGCCAATTCCATTCCACCAAGATAGAGCTCAAATCGCTCGGCAACAGTTGAATCTTTGCTAAGACGTGCCAGAGAGGCTTGGCAGGCTGGATACTCAAAGAGGATAGTTGGTCGATCTTTTGGCAGGTTCGGTTCGATCTCCAAGCTGATCTGTTCGTCAAAACGCCCTGTCGCGAGACTTTCTTCTACGGAGCAGGTCGCATATTGCTTAAAGGCATCCTGAACGCACAGGCGCGGCCAAGGGGGTGTCAGGTCGATGTCCTGTCCCTGGTAGGTTAAGGTCAGTTCCGGGAGTAAGCGAGCCAGGAGGTTTTCACAGTCGGTCATCAAATACTGGTAATCAGCTTCAGGGCGATACCATTCGAGCATGCTGTATTCTGGCAGATGCTGTTTGCCTCGCTCGCCCTGACGCCAGCAGTGACTGATTTGGAAGATATTTCCGTAGCCAGCAGCCAGCAGGCGTTTCATGGCCAGTTCAGGGGAGGTCTGCAGAAACCAGTCTCCAGATGGGACTGCATCTATATGGAGTTCGGGAGCGTTGGTGGGAATCCGCTGCGGGGTTTCGATTTCCAGAAAATCGCGCTCGATAAAGAAAGCCCGGATCGCTTGAACGATCCGGGCCCGTTTTTCCAGAGTGGGCCGTTTGCGGGCCAACTGCCAATTCGGTTCCACGTTATTCTTTCACCCGGGTGGCATATTCGCCAGTGCGGGTGTCGATCTGAATCAGAATACCTTCCTCGACAAAGGAAGGAACCTGCAAGGTCAAGCCGGTCTCAACAGTCGCTGGTTTGTTGTTACCGGCGGCCGTGTCCCCCTTAACCCAAGGGTCGGATTGAGTAACGCGCAGGTTGACGAAATTAGGTAAGGTGATTCCGATACCAATGTCGCCGTACATCAGAATATCGACCTCCATATTGTCGGTCAGGAAATATTTGTCATCGCCGATCGTCTCTTCACTTAAAACCACCTGCTCATAGGTTTTCTGGTCCATAAAGACATAGCCGGTTTCATCCTGATAGAGATATTGCATGTCCCGTTCATCGAGGCTGGCAGGCGCGAAAGATTCACCACTGCGATAAGTGCGATCAAACAGGGCGCCGGTGATCATGTTGCGCAGCTTACATCTATAAAGAGCCTGACCTTTTCCCGGCTTGCTGAAGTCGAATTGAACAATGACATGTGGGTCACCGTCGATCAGCAGTTTGAGGCCTTTTTTTAAATCGGAACAGCTGTACATGGAAAACTCCTATGAATTTCTATTACCAAGAGGCTTTTATCAAAGCAAGCCCGGCATTTAAGCACAAAAAGCGTATTTTTGTCATCGGAAAATCGATCCTCACCTGCAGGTATTTGTGTGCTAGCTCAGGTGGTTGGTGTCGGATGAAGATTTCGCGTGGAGCCGGTGATGAGTTTCACGTTTTGATTCCTAGCGCGTCTAAGCAATACTGACCTGGTTACGCCCATTGTGCTTGCTGCGATAAAGCAAGGTATCTGCTCTTTCCAGTAACGATTTAACACTATCTCCGTCGACAGCCAGTGTTGCGCCTATCGAGACGGTTACACTTAGAGGATGGTCAAAATCATCCAAAAAGGAACCTGCAATTAGGATTCTCAGCCTCTCGGTCAGGGTTTCAAGATCGGCCCGGTTGATATTGCGCACCAGCCCCATAAACTCTTCGCCGCCCCAGCGGCCATAAAGATCGAATGGTCTGGCATTAGTATTGAGAGTGTTGGCAACCATCTGCAAGACTTGATCGCCAATATTGTGCCCATGGTTGTCATTCACCTGTTTAAAATGATCAATATCGATAAACATGAGGGCAAGGGGGACCTGTATGCGCTTCATCTCTTCGAGGCGCCCATTGAGTTCACGTTCCAGATAGGCACGGTTAGCCAGTTGAGTCAGGTGATCAATCAGTGCGAGTTGTTGTAACTCGCGTAGGCGTAGTTCAGTCGCTTCGCGATTGCTGATGTCGGTGAAGAGTTCGATGCCGCCAATGATATTGTCGTCATCATCGAGCAGCGGGGTGACGCGAACAGAAACGGGCACCCGATGGCCTTGTTTGTGGTGCAGGTAGATTTCACCATCACGGTGGAGGCCATCAACAATGGTTTTGGCCAGCGGGCATTGTTGTTCGCAAAGGAGTGTTCCCTGGCAATTAATATGGTTAAGGATGTTGAGACTGCAGTTCGTTCCGATCACTTCTTTGGCGGGATAGCCTGTAATTCGCTCAGCGGCAGCGTTCCAATAAATGATCCGTCTATTTTTGTCGGTGAAATAGAGCCCATCATGCAGGCTGTCAAGAATCTTGGTCAGTGAATGGTCGGAGAGATCCATGCCGCGCCTTTATTAAAAGTATGTGTCAAAAGCTGTGCACTTCCTTATGTTGAAAAGAATGTACCAGCTGAGGTCATACATTTCAAATCGTAGTTTTTTTCTTCTCTGTTGCAATTGTTACAGGCTTATTCAGTTGTTCATACTGCTGTATTTGTTCAGCGATAGAGAGCTTTTGTGGACAACCCGTTTTTCGACAGAGCCGGCAACGATCATCACTGCACCACTGGCAATGATAGCAATCAGCGCAGGGAAACTTTTTGTCAGTCATGCCCCATTGTACAGGACAGCGTTAAAGTGGGGCAAGTTGGCGAAGTTTTTCCGGTTGTCGCTGGCGCTGGATGCGCAAGTAGATGGCTTCGAGTGACTCGGCGCAAAGTAGCAGACCAATACCGATGGTGATTCCAGAAACGGGGGGCTGCAGAACCACAATCGGCCACCAGGCGAGCAGCAAAAAGGAGCTTTTGAGAATTGTCGAGCAGCCCAACTGTCCGGTCTGATGGGCACCGGCAAACCAGCCACGTAACAGGTTGGTTGCGCCGTAAAGAATTGGAAACAGCGCACAGGATGCCAGCGGCCAGCGCAGGTAGTGGCGTAAATCTGCTTCAACACCAAGGAATTGACCCAAGATCAACTCATTGAGCGGCCCTGCCGTCAGCAGGATCACCACTCCCATGCCAGTCGCTGTTAGCAGGTTGAAGCGAATGACCTTCTTATAGTCGTCTATCGATTTCACCAGCGTCAAATAAACCTGTTGCAGATTGCGCATCGGTCCCGCAAGCAGGAACAAAAATCCACGAATGACACCGAAGGCTGCTAGAGCCAGCGGACCATCTGCCAGCCGGCCGATAATCGAACTGATCAACAGCGGAATAGTCTGCTGCAGGCAGGATGAATAGGCCAGCGGGAACGAGTAGCGCAGGATCTCGCCGGTGGTTTTTTCAGCCTCTCCCCGCTCTAACGGTAGATGAACCTTCCAGGCGAAAGCGGCGATGACGAAGGTTTCAATGATGACGCACCCGACCAGTGCAAAGGCTCCGAGTTGTGCTCCAGAAAAATAGTCCCGACCGATTGCCAACAGGCCGAATAGCCCAACAACGCGGACTCCGGTAGCTGCCGATACCAGGCTGGTGCGGCGGGCCTGGATGATTAGTCCCTGACAGAAACCACGAAAGCCAGTAAAGAAGGGGAGCAGGGCGAGAATGTAGAGTGCTTCACGGGCTGCTTGTGCAACTTCGGGTGGGGTTCCGAGCAGGCGGATTAACACCAGGTCACCGAGGGGCGAATAGGCAATCAGCGAGAGCATGATGGCGACGTAAGTCGCGACCAGCCCGACAAAGATCAGAACGCTGCGCATCGATTTGCGTCCCCGAACCATCGCGATGGTGACCGTGTGGTTTTGGTACGAGGGGGAGGCGATAAACAAGTGAATGATCATCGCTACCGAGATCCCGGCCAGAGCGGTGACGTAATCATCCAGTCGAGCGAGCGCACCATTGATGACAGTGTGCGAGACACTCATCAATTGGACGTTGAGCAACAATGGAAAGAAAAAAAGCGCAATCTCTTTGTGGGTCAGGCGTTGGTTGGTCACGAAAGTGTTCCGGGGAAAAGCTGTAACAATTCTTCTGCGGACTCAACAGTAACATCGGGTGTTACGTCACCCGTGTTGCCGAGTCCGTACGCGCAGAAACAGGTGGCAGTGCCTGCATCCCGACCGGAATACAAATCGGTGTGATGATCGCCAATCATGATCGCTTCAGATGGCTTGGCTCCAAGCGCTTCAAGGGCCTTTGTTACTGGCAGTGGGTGGGGCTTTTTCTCTGGGAAGCTGTCGCCACCTATTATGATTCTGAAGTGTTTGTCCAGTCCCAGCTCTTTTAGCAGTTGCAGGGTCAAGGCGTGTGGCTTGTTGGTGACCAGCGCCATGTGGTCGGCAGGGTGACGGTTCAGAAGTTCTTCGATGCCGGGATAACAGCAGGTCTGATCGAGCAGGTGCTCGCTGTAAATATCGAGAAAACGGAACAGCTGTTCGCGTTGGTAGTTTTCTGGCCCAAAGGCGCGCTTGATCAGCTTGGTCGCGCCGTCACCGACGATGCTGCGTACATAGTCGGCAGTTAGATGTGGGTGTCCCAGTTCATCCGCCAGTAAATTCAGTGAGGTGGTCAGGTCGGCGACTGAATCGACCAAGGTTCCGTCGAGATCAAAAAGCAGATATTTATAGTTTGCTGTCATCCGTTTTTCCTGATCCGCTCGCCAAAGATCGCTGTGCCGACGCGAACCAGCGTGGCGCCTTCTTCAACCGCAACCTCGAAATCGCCACTCATGCCCATCGACAACTCATTCATCGACACGCCTGGAAGCTCTAACTGTTCGATCTGTTCCGCCAGTTCCCGCATCTGCCGAAAATAGGGACGGACCTCTTCAGCATCAGCACAGTAGGGGGGCAGACACATCAGTCCACAAATCTGTAGATTTGGTAGTGCTGCAACATCGCGCACCAGCTGTTCTAAGTCCTCTGAGTCTGCGCCAGATTTCTGGCCTTCTTCACCGATATTAACCTGTAGCAGGACTTTGCAGTCTGCTTCGATCTTCTGCCATTGCCGACTGATCTCTTCGGCCAGTGAGAGCCGGTCGACCGAGTGGATCATTGCCACCTTACCGCGCAGGTATTTGACCTTGTTACTTTGCAGACCGCCGATGTAGTGCCACTCGACGGGGGATTGTACTTGCGGGGATTTGTCGCGGAACTCCTGTACGTAGCTCTCACCGAACAGGTGCTGACCGCTGGCAAAGGCGGCGTCAATGTCGGCGGCTGGTTTAACTTTGGAGACGGCGATCAGGTGGACGGCATCGGGATTGCGGTCAGACCGTTGACAGGCTGCAGCAATGCGTTCGCGGATTTTGGCTATATTGGCGGCGATATCGCTCATAAGAATTTTCTCCGCAATCAGATCGGCAGTGGAACGCCCATCTCTTTTAACGTCAGTGTCAAACGACAGAGCGGCAGGCCGACGACGTTGGTGTAGCTGCCCTCAATCCCGGCGACGAAGCAGACGCCGCGACCTTGAATCGCGTAGCTGCCCGCTTTGTCCATCGGCTCACCCGTGGCAATGTAGCGCGCGATTTCCTCATCTGTCAAATTGCGGAACCGGACCTGGGTGCTGACCGCTTCGGTACGTTGCTCGCCGGTTTGGCGATCGAGAATCGCGTAGCCGGACAGGACCCGGTGCTCGCGGCCGGAGAGTGTCCGTAGCATCTCTGCCGCGTGCTGTTCGTCGGTCGGTTTGCCGAGGATCTGTTCGTGGCAAAGGACGATGGTGTCACTGCCGATAAACCAGCGAGCATCGACGTCGCTCCGCTCGGCAACTTCCGTCGCTTTGTTGATACTCAGGCGGACGACATGCTCCTCCGGAGTTTCATCCGGCAGGACAAGCTCTTCCGCTTTGCTCGGGATGACCTCGAATTCCAAATCGATCTGTTCGAGCAGCTCTTTGCGTCGCGGCGAAGCCGAGGCGAGGATCACTTGTTGTTTCATCTTTCGGACTCCGCACGTTTGTCGGCAATCGGTTGCCACCAGTCGGGCAATGCTTTGAGAGCTCGGGCAGCCATTGCCAGCCGGCGATCAGCGCGCTTCATTTTCCGCTTCAACTCCAATGGTGGGAACAGACCGTAATTAACGTTCATCGGCTGAAAATTATCTGCTTCCGCTTCAGATAGATGGGTCAGCAGAGCACCGAGGGCGGTCTCCTTGGGTGGTAGTGGCTCTGGTTCGCCGCGCAGCCGATAGGCGGTAAATATGCCTGCCAGCAGGCCGCAGGCGGCCGATTCGACATAGCCTTCGACGCCACTCATCTGTCCAGCAAGACTGATGTGTGGAGCAGCCTTTAGCTGTAGGGTTTTGGTCAGGCAGTTCGGGGCATTGACGAAGGTGTTGCGGTGCATGCTCCCGAGACGGGCGAACTTGGCGTTCTGCAGCCCGGGGATGGTGCGAAAAATCCGTTGCTGCTCCGGGTAGGTCAGCCGAGTCTGGAAACCGACCATGTTAAAGAGTGAGGCGTGTTTGTTGTCTTGGCGCAGTTGGATAACGGCGTGCGGCCAGCGGCCGGTACGTGGATCATCCAGACCGACCGGTTTCATCGGGCCAAAGGAGAGAGTCTGCGGACCGCGCGCGGCCATCTCTTCAATCGGCATGCAGCCTTCAAAGTGGATCAGTTTTTCAAACTCGCGGCCGGCGACCTTGTCGGCGTCAAGCAGTGCCTGGACGAAGGCTTCGTATTCTTCTTTATTGAGCGGACAGTTCAGATAATCAGCACCGCCTTTATCATAGCGAGAGGCGCGCCAGGCGATCTCATAGTCGATGGAGTCGGCTTCGATAATTGGAGCGATGGCATCATAAAAGTAGAGATGTTCACTGCCGGTCAGTTTTGCCAGCTCGGCAGAGAGAGCATCGGAGGTCAGCGGACCACTGGACAGGATGATGTTGCCTTCAGTCGGTAGCTCGGAGATCTCTTCGCGGATCAGTTCGATCTGCGGGTGCTCTGCAATCTTGCGACTGATGTAGTCTGAGAATTCTTCCCGGTCGACTGCCAGCGCACCACCGGCCGGAACTGCGGTGGCATCGGCTGCTTCGATAAACAGCGAACCGATGCGGCGCAACTCTTCCTTCAGGCAGCCGACAGCGTTATTCATCCCGGCGCCACGCAAGCTGTTGGAGCAGACTAGCTCCGCCAGGTTTTCACTTTCGTGTGCTGGAGAGAAGCGGAGCGGTTTCATCTCATAAAGCTTGACGTCGAAGCCTTCTTTTGCTGCTTGCCACGCTGCTTCGCAACCAGCCAATCCAGCTCCGATAATGGTGATTTCCATTTCTCAAAATCCTTATTATTGTTCCCTTCTCCCTCGGGGAGAAGTGTAGTGGTCCAGTAAAAACGGACACATTGCTAAGCTACTTTTTGTAGCTCCAGGTACTTAGTTTCATAGTCAGTCGGACTTCGATACCCCAAGGTCGAATGAAGCCGCTGGCTGTTGTAAAACATCAGAATATAGTCAACCACGTCCCGTCGGGCTACCTCACGACTGGCATATCGTTGGTGGTTGGTGCGTTCTGTTTTCAGGCTTCTAAAAAAGCGCTCGACAACAGCATTGTCCCAGAAGTTGCCTTTTCGGCTCATGCTGCACACCATGCCATGCTTTTTCAGTTCAGCCTGGTAGGTATGACTCGCATACTGGCTCCCCTGATCGGAATGGTGGAGCAAACCCTTGGACGGTTGTCTGTGTATGACAGCCATATCCAAGGCCTTCTTGACCAACTCCGAGGTCATCCGCTGGCTGATCGACCAGCCGACGACCTTACGGGAGAACAGATCAAGGATGACAGCAATATATAACCAGCCCTGACGGGTCCACAGATAGGTAATATCTGAAGCCCACACGCGGTCGGGGCGGTCCACCTGAAATTGACGATTCAGGTGGTTCGGTGCAACCGGGTAGCTGTGATTACTGTCGGTCGTAATCTTAAAGCGCTTGCTTGGTTTTGCCTTCAGGCCCAGCTTACGCATCAAGCTGCGAGTCCGGTGACGTCCAACAGGGAAACCTTGATCTTGCAAGGCCTCAGAGAGCCTACGTGACCCGTAACTTTCTTTGGACGCCTGATGGATCGCTTTTGCATGCGCCTCCAGGTGGCGTCGTTGTGGACAGTCCGCCTTCTGGTGTTGCTGTAAAAACTGGTAGTAACTGCTCCGGCTAACCCGCATGACTCTGCACAACACAGTCACCGGATACGCCTTCTGTTGCTGCCGGATGAAGCCGTATTTTACTTTGGCTCGTTGGCAAAGAAGGCTGCCGCCTTTTTTAAGATTTCTCGTTCCATGCGCAGCTTCTGGTTCTCTTTGCGGAGCCGTTGAAGCTCAGCTTTTTCATCGGCATCAAGTGGCGCGTCGGTTTCACTTGCAAGCCGCTGCTTCCAGCGCCACAGCATATTCTCGTTAATACCGAGATTGCGAGCAGCTTCAGAAACTTTGTAACCTTGATCTGTGACGAGTTTGACAGCATCTTTTTTAAACTCGTCAGAATATTTACGTCTGGGTCGATTGCTCATATTGGCTCCTTGTCAGCGGTTGCAGTGTATCACGCTTAACTAGGTGTCCGGAGCTATTAGACCACTTCAAAGGTGGCCGTAGGCCGGATGAGGGGGCTTCTGTTTTCCCCTCACCCCGACCCTCTCCCGGTGGGAGAGGGGGATAAACACAAAACCGGCCGAGCCTTGCTGGCTCGACCGGTTGATTCTACATGATGTCAGCTATTCTCAGGCGTCCTTTTTTACTGTCTTTTTTGCCGGAGCCTTTTTAGCTGTGGTTTTCTTCGCCGGCGCTTTCTTGGCTGCGGCCTTTTTAGGGGCCGCTTTTTTCTTCGGTGCCGCAGGTTTTTTGACCGGTGGGATCAATTCGTTCTCCCAATCACACTCTTCCTGTGGACAGCGTTGCACGGTGCCCCAGCGTTTGGTGACTTTGATCTCGGTCAGTGGCCAGCTGCACTTCGGGCAGGGCTCGGCTTTCGGCTCATTCCAGAGCGCGTACTTACATTTTGGATATTGATTACAGGAGTAGAAGATTTTGCCGTAGCGGCTCTTCTTTTCCATCATCTCGCCGTCGTCACACTGCGGACAGGTGATGCCGAGAGATTTCGGTTTCTCCAGTGGTTGGATATTCTTGCATTTCGGATAAGCGCTGCAGGCGTAGAACTTACCGTAGCGACCAGTTTTGATCAGCATCCCGGCACCGCACTTTTCACACTTCTCATCCGACATGACCGGTTCTTCGACCGGGGCGCCGTCGCTGTTCAGCGGTTCAGTGTGACGGCAGTCGGGGAAGCCGGAACAGGCCAGGAAACGACCGGAGCGACCCAGCTTGATAACCAGCTCCTTTTT
>CALZLE010000208.1 GCA_945788205.1 uncultured Desulfuromonadales bacterium | reverse complement strand
GGTCTGTTTATCGAGACCGGACCGGTGGTTCAGGTCCGCAGCGGCAATGGCCGGATTCGCGTCATGCGTGATGATGATCGCGATCTGGAATATGAAGGGCCGATGATTGTGCTGGTTAACCGTTTCAGTGCCTCCGCATCGGAGATTCTCGCTGGTGCGTTGCAGGACTATGGCCGGGCGCTGATCGTCGGCGATGAGCACACACACGGTAAGGGAACGGTTCAGGCGCTGCTCGACCTCGACCGCTTTATCAATCTGCGTGGCATGGAAAAATACCTGCCGCTCGGAGCGGTCAAGGTGACAATTCAGAAATTTTACCGGATCAGCGGCGAATCGACCCAGGAAAAAGGCGTGACTCCCGATGTTGTGCTGCCTTCTCGCCTTGATGGGCTGGAGAGTGGTGAAAAATATCTCGATTACGCTTTGGCTTGGGATCACATCGATTCGGCGGATTATCAACGTTGGGAGCAGTCGCCGAAAAATATCGCTGAGTTACAGCGCCTTAGTCGCGCCCGGATTGCAGAAGATGAAGATTTCAACGAGATCATCACTGAGGCCGAAGAAGCCAGCGTGCGGCGGGAGAAGACCACCCAGTCGCTGTTATTGAGTCAGATGTTAATCGAGCGTGAGCAGTCGCGTGGTGGCGATGATGTTATGGCTCCGCACGGAGCGATGGTAAAGAAAGATGATGACGGTAAGGAGCCACCGACCTTGCAGGAAGAGCTTGCTGAAGACCCCTATGTTGATGAAGGAAAAATCCTGCTGCTCAACCTGCTCGCCAAACAGAGCTGAAAATAGCAAAGCCGCCCACTTCCGGGCGGCTTTTTTTATGCGTACATTTATTTACAAGCGGAGATTTTCAGTGAAGAAAGGTCGCGCAAGCTCCCGGTGTTTGGCTGAAAATGCTCGCTAAAATCGAGCAAAGTGTGCAGCATTTTGGTTTTTGGCATGTTGATTTCGGCCGCTTCAGCCCGCTGTAAAGGTATTGCATAGATTGCGTTTAGCTCTAGTGGTCGGCCTTCACCTCGATCGATCATCATGCTTGGTTGGTAGCCGTTCATCTGGTCGGTGAGATAGATCATTCGCTCAATAAATGCTGGGCCGTCGATCTTTTCTTTTAGCGGTTGAGCGTTGGCCCCGGCAATCACTTCCTGCATGATTTCCTGTACCAATTGCCGGCTTTCGGCATGGGAGAGGAGTTCGGTCGTGTTCTGTTGAAGCAGGGCGCAGAGTCCGTTGAAGGGGATGTTCCAGACCAGCTTTTCCCACCTGGCACGTTGCAGATCATCAACGGCTTCACATGGAATCCCGGCCGCATTGAAGATTGTTTCCAGCTGTCTGCTCCGCTCACTCAGTCCGCCGTGGAATTCACCGAGGCGGACTTTTCCTTCTCCGAGATGATGAACATGCCCCGGTTCACCCCGGTTGCTGCAGAGAAACGCAACACCGCCAAGCACTCGATCGACACCAAATTCACCCGCCAGAAGCTCTTCATTGCCGAGACCGTTTTGCAGGGTCAGGATGCAGGTTTGTGCGCCGAGCAGGGGGCGGACCAAATCGATTAAATACTGGTTGGCGAAGGTTTTAAGCCCGATGATTACCAGATCAACAGGTCCCATCTCATTCGGGGTGCTGTAACCCACCACTTGCGGCAAGTGAAAATCACCATGAACCGAATGAACCTGCAGACCGTTTTGATGAATCGCACTGAGGTCGCGACGCAGCAGAAAACGGACGTCCTGTCCACTGCGCTGCAACATGGCACCATAATAGAGGCCGAGAGCACCCGACCCGATGATGCCTATTTTCAGCTTTTTTACTGTCATCAGAAATGGAACCTTACTGTGGAACTAATGGGGAAACAGCTAAGTGGCGATATTAACATAGGGAAAAAATCAACTTCCATTAAAAAGCTTTTTCTTTTTGGGATCAAAGGCTTATCTCACCTGTCGGTTTGACGAAGTGGGGTGATTTGTGTTATCATCCCCAATTCAACCAAAGGAGTCTCATTTTGTTTAAAATTGGTGATATGGCAGTTTATCCAACCCAAGGGGTTGGAGTTATCGAGGACATTGAAGCGCGTGAGTTTGGTGGGCATAGTCAGAAGTTTTATGTTCTGCGGATCGTCGACAGCGACATGCGGATCATGGTGCCAACCGGCAATGTCAGTAACGTTGGTATGCGTCGCCTGATCGATCAAAAGCATATTACGAATGTTTTTGATACCTTGGCCGAGCCGAGCGAAAGTGGCAAGATCGCCTCCTGGAGCCGCCGTCAGCGTGAGTACAACGATAAGCTGAAGACCGGTGATTTACTGGAAGTTGCTGATGTGCTGCGTGACCTTTATCAAATCAGCTCGGCGAAAGAGCTCTCCTACGGGGAGAAGAAGGTTCTCGAGCAAGCTCGCAAGCTGTTGGTTACGGAAGTTGCCTTGGCCGAAGGGGAAAAAGAGGATCAAGTCACCCAGCGGTTGGAGAATATCTTTCACTAACCGGACCAGACATGGCAGAATATCGGACCAGGTGTTAACGCACCTGGTCTTTTCTGTTTTTGAACGATAATTTTCGCAAAATGGTTTAGCGATGAAAGCAACAGTTCTGATCCCGGCCGCAGGGATGGGGCGCCGTATGGGGGCGACTGTTAACAAGCAGTACCTCGAACTGGCCGGCAAACCGATTCTGGCACACACACTGGCGCTATTCGATCAGCATCCGCAGGTCGAGCATATCTATCCAATTCTGCCCGCTGATGACGTTGATTACTGTCAGCGGCAGATCATCGAACCCTTTGGTTTCAGTAAAGTGCGTAAGTTGGTTGCCGGGGGTGTCGAGCGACAGGATTCGGTACGAAACGGTATGTTGGCTCTCGTCGCAGATGGGCTCGATGACCCGAAGCGGATCGTACTGGTGCACGACGGCGCACGGCCGCTGTTTAATCCGCAGTTGTTACCGGAGCTGATTTCACTCATCGCTGAAAAAGGGGCCTGTATTGTCGGTGCCCCGGCCAAAGATACCATCAAAGAGGTCGATGCTGGTCTGATTAGCGGCACGCCTGAGCGTAAACGTCTCTGGCAGGCGCAGACACCGCAGGGCTTCAGTTATCAACTGTTTGCCGCTGCGTTTCGTCGTGCGGACGCGGAAGGTTTTATCGGTACTGACGATGCCTCGTTGCTGGAGCGGATCGGTCAGCCGGTGGCGATGCTGCAGGGGGATTATCGAAACATCAAGGTGACGACGCCGGAAGATCTGGTGATTGCGACAGCTTTACTTGACAGTTTGCAGGAGGAGTCGGCATGATGCGCATCGGTCACGGCTACGACGTTCACGGGTTGGTCAGCGAGCGGGACTTAATCCTTGGTGGGGTGAAGATCGATTACCATTATGGTTTGCTCGGTCACTCCGATGCTGATGTGCTGCTGCATGCGATCTGCGATGCGATTCTCGGCGCCCTGGGGTTGGGGGATATTGGCAAGCATTTTCCCGATACTTCGGCTGAATTTGCCGGAATCGACAGCCGCAAATTGCTGCGTGATGTGATTGCCAAAGCCGGTGCAAACGGGTACCGGATCGGCAATCTCGACAGCACCATCATCTGTCAGAAACCGAAACTGGCAAGCTACATCCCGCTGATGGTCGAGCGGATCGCTGCAGATTGCCAGGTTGATGCTGGCCGGATCAACGTTAAGGCGACCACCACGGAAAAGCTCGGCTTTACCGGTCGGGGTGAGGGGATTGCTGCCGATGCGGTGGTTTTACTGGAAAAAACGACAAACGAATAGTTAGCAAATATAGAAGGGCTATAAATGAGCACGTCAGAACCGAGCAGCTCGAATTTCATCAAAACCATCATCGACGAAGATCTCGAAAGCGGCAAGTACCAGAAGGTCATTACCCGCTTTCCGCCGGAGCCGAACGGCTATCTGCATATCGGTCACGCCAAGAGCATCTGTTTGAATTTCGGTTTGGCGACCGAATATAAGGGGCGCTGTAACCTCCGTTTCGACGACACCAATCCGACCAAGGAGGATGATGAGTATGTCGAGGCGATCAAAGAGGATGTCCAGTGGCTCGGTTTTGATTGGGGCAAAGAGCCGTTGTTCGCCTCCGATTATTTTGAGCAACTTTACCAGTGGGCGTTGCAACTGATCAAAAAGGGCAAGGCCTATGTCGATAGTCAGAACGCTGAAGAGATGCGCGTCAATCGTGGCACCTTAACGCAAGCTGGCACCGATAGCCCGTATCGTAATCGCAGCGTTGAGGAAAATCTCGAGCTGTTCGAAAAGATGAAAAATGGTGACTTTCCCGACGGATCACACATTCTGCGGGCCAAAATCGACATGGCTGCACCGAATATGAACCTGCGCGACCCGGCTATGTACCGGATTCTGCATGCTCAGCATCATCGCACTGGCGACAAATGGTGCATCTATCCGATGTACGATTTTGCCCACGGGCAGGAAGATTCCATCGAGGGGGTGACCCATTCGATCTGTACTCTGGAGTTTGAAGATCACCGGCCATTGTACGAATGGTTTCTAAAAGAGCTGGAAATTTACAGCCCGCAGCAGATCGAGTTTGCCCGGCTGAATCTCAGTTACACGGTGATGAGTAAGCGGAAACTGCTGCAACTGGTCAACGATCAGCACGTTGAAGGTTGGGACGATCCACGCATGCCGACCGTTTCCGGGATGCGTCGTCGCGGTTACCCGGCTGCTGCCATCCGCAGCTTTTGCGAACGGATCGGTGTCGGTCGCAGTGCCAGCTGGATCGACCTGTCGGTGTTGGAAGATTGTGTCCGCGAGCAGCTCAACGAAACCGCTTTCCGCCGGCAGGCGGTCCTCAATCCGCTTAAGGTGACTATCACCAATTACGATAAAATCGAACAGCTGGATGCGCCGAATCATCCGCAACAGCCAGAGCGGGGCAGCCGTAAATTGCCGATGAGTAATGAACTGTGGATTGATCGGGATGATTTTATGGAAGATCCGCCGTCGAAGAAGAAGTACTTTCGCCTTGGCCCGGAGCGTGAAGTGCGGCTGCGGAATTCCTACATCATCAAGTGCGAAGACTTTATCAAAGACGAAAATGGTGAAGTCGTCGAGTTGAAGTGTTCCGCCGATCTCGACACTTTGGGCAAGAACCCGGAAGGTCGTAAGGTTAAAGGGATCATCCACTGGGTTTCGGCGCAGCACGCGGTAAAAGTACCGGTGCGGATTTACGATCGTCTGTTCAATCAGGAGAATCCGGATAAAGCCGAGAACTACCTGTCGGCGCTTAATCCCGATTCGCTGCAGGTCACTGAGGCTCTGGCCGAGCCGAGTTTGCTCGAAGCGAAAGCGGGTGAGACTTTCCAGTTTGAACGGGTTGGTTATTTTACCGTTGATAGCAAGGATTCAGCCGCCGAAAAACCAGTTTTCAACCGGGCCGTCACCTTGCGTGATACCTGGGCTAAAATGAAATAATGGAGCAATAATATGAGTTTGCGCGTTTACAATACAATGAGCGGTACCAAAGAAGAGTTTCAGCCGCTGGTTCCCGGCAAGGTTGGTATGTATGTTTGCGGCGTCACCGTTTACGACTACTGCCACATCGGCCATGCTCGCGCCAATATCGTTTTCGATATCGTCTACCGATACCTGCAGTTCGCTGGCTACGAAACCACCTACGTGCGTAATTACACTGATGTCGATGATAAGATCATCAACCGCGCCAACGAGCGGGGCATCGACAGTAAAGCGTTGGCTGAAGAATTTATCACCGCTTTCGATGAAGATATGGATGCCCTCGGTTTGGCCAAGCCGACCTTTGAGCCGCGCGCGACCGAGTACATCGACAAGATCGTCGAGATCTGCCAGGTATTGATCGATAAAGGAAATGCCTACGCATCCGGCGGCGATGTTTACTATCGGGTTGATAAGTTCGACAGCTACCTGAAACTCTCCAAGCGTAATATGGATGAGATGCAGGCAGGAGCGCGGATTGCACCGGGTGAGCAGAAAGAGAATCCGATGGATTTCGCGCTCTGGAAAGCAGCTAAACCGAACGAGCCGAGCTGGGAGTCT
>CALZLE010000207.1 GCA_945788205.1 uncultured Desulfuromonadales bacterium | reverse complement strand
TTCACAGCGTCGCTCAGCATTTCCGTATCAACCTCGGCTTACCCGCCGGGCACAACGTTGAAAATCCTGGCGACATCCTGGTCCGGCACATCATGCGCCACAACGTCGAAACGATCCATCACGGCACTCATTTTCAGGAGCTGTTACGGGTGATCGCCCACAGCCGTTATGATCGCTTTCCAGTGATCGATGATGACCGCAACTTTGTCGGCATGATTAACTACACAGAAATCCGCAATTTACTGTTTGACCCGTCACTTTCCGACCTATTGGTGGCCAAGGATCTGACCTCCGCGGCGCAGCACTCTATCCCCCCGGACACCCCTTTGCGTGAAGCGTTGAAAACCTTTCAGAAGAAACGCAATATCAGCTACTTTCCGGTGGTTGATCCAGAAAATCCCAAAAAACTGCTCGGCATCCTGAGCCAGAACGATGTCCTTTCTGCTTTTCGTAAGCTGAATCTCGACAGCTGATAAAAAAAGGGCGGCCCATCTGGACCGCCCTTTTTAGCAACTTTATCGATAAATCTATTGTGCGAGATATTTTTTCGCAGCGGTAACCTGCTGTGAATCCGGATATTCCTCAACAAGCTTCTGCATCGTCGTCCGAGCGTTCTGACCATCTCCCAACGCATTGAACGCCAGCGCCTGCTTCAGCATCGCGGCCGCAGCTTTCGGGTGCTTGCCATGCTTGCTGATTACGTCCTGTAGTTGCAGTATCGCTAATTCATACTTCTTTTCGCCGTATAAAGACTCGCCACTCCAGTAGAGCGCATTGACATAAAGATCATGGTTTGGATATTTACCGGTAAACTCTTCCAACAGCTTACGCCCTTCGGCGAACTTCTTATCTTTTCGAATCATATCGATTGCACGCTGATATAATTGCTCAGCGGTCTCGGCAGTCTTAGCCGCCGCAGCCGGTTTCGATTTAACCGCTGGCGCGGCCTTTATTTCTTCGGCTAACTTACCGCTCAACTGGTCCAGTTGATCAACCCGGCTGTTCAAGGCGTCAAGCTGGAGGCCAAAATCCTCCTTTGTCAACCGCAGGTCATCATCCAACTGCTGATTGTTGCGCCCCAGATCATCCAATCGACCGTTAATGGACTGAAAATCAACCCGCAGAGTATCAAGCCCGGCGACAACCTCTGCCACCTGGCGCTGTAAGCTATCACCGCTCGCACTATCAGCAACGGTCGTATCGGCCTGTTGCACTTCCAGCTGGGCGAGCCGCCGCTTCATCTTGGCCAAATCTTTTTCCATCCGCACCTGATTCTGCGTTGGCGGCACACAACCGAACAGCAGAAACAAACAGACCACTATTACCCCGAAACGCATAAGCATTCCTCCTGAAACAAAAAAGGGCCGCACATACTGAATGCGCGGCCCTATAATGCTAGACAATCCGATTAGCGCTGCGCTTTAAACTCAGCTCTACGGTTTTTCGCCCAGGCTTCTTCTGTGTTTGCCGGATCAATTGGCATTTCTTCACCGTAAGAAATAACGCTTAACCGACCGGCAGCAACACCGAGGGAGACCAGGTAGTTCTTGGTTGCCAGGGCCCGCTTCTCGCCGAGCGCCAAGTTGTACTCATCGGAGCCACGCTCATCACAGTAACCCTCAACCTTAACTTTAACCGATGGAGCGGCCTTAAGAAGTTGAGCATTAATTGCCAGCTGATCCTTGGCACTCTCAGTCAGAACATGCTGATCAAAATCGAAGTAGATCCGCTTCAGGTCATTGGCCGCACGATTTGCAGCAGCCTCGGCTTCGGCAGCGGCACGAGCAGCGGCGGCAGCACCTTCGTCAACCTGTTGCTCAACAACACCCATTGCCTGTTCTTCAACAACAGCAACTTCGGTCGTCCCATCCATCATGGCAGCTTCATCTGCAACTGGCTCCTTTGCACAACCAGAAACCAACAAGGTCAGCGCAAAAATTAACACCAATAAATAGGCGCTTAAATTCTTCATAACAGCCACTCCTTTCGCGTACTAGCGATAAAAAATGATAGGAATTTCAATATCCAATTTTACAAGTTTGCTCATTATACAGAAGCCCGACACAAAAACAACACCCGTTTCGGGCTTTTAGCTTGTGTTTCTAATATATTTACCAACGCCCCGACCAAGCCGGATGAGTATCATCCCCCCCAGCAGCAGAGATCCTCCGGCCACCAGTTCCATCGGAACGCATGACCCAGATCGATTTTTGATTGTTGCGGTCGAGGGAGTAAATCAAAAACCGGCCATCTGGACTCCAACGCGGATGTTCCTTGCTCCCTGGCCCGAAGGTCAGTTGCCGCTCATCCGTTCCGTCCGGCCGAATCGTAAAAATATTAAACTCTTTGTTCTCCAAGCGCGAAAAAGCGATCAGGTCTCCCTTTGGGCTCCACGCTGGTGTCGCGTTATATTTCCCCTCAAAAGTCAGTCGCTCTACTTTCAAATTATGAACATCGACGATAAAAACATTCGGATTCCCGCGCCGGTCGGAAACAAAAGCAAGCCGATTACCGTCCGGGCTCCAGCTGGGGTCAACATCAATTCCATAATGTTTGGTCAAGCGCTTATGGATGGTGCCGTCGGTGCCGATCAGATAAATCTCTGAGTTTTTGTCCCGCGAGAGGGTCAGAGCAACCTCACGCCCATCAGGGCTATAACGACCACCGATGTTCAGACCCTGCTTCAAAGAGAGCCGCGATTCTCGGCCGGTATAAATCTCTTTGCGGAAAAGATCCGGATTGCCCTTTTTGTATGAGGTAAAAATCAGCTCTTTGCGTTTGGGAGAAAAGTCCGGGTTGAGAACGATGGTGCGATGGTCGGTCAACCGCACCGGCTTATTCCCGTCCACATCCATCATATAGAGCTCTTTGCGGCCAGTGCGGTTGGAAATATAAGCGATGCGGCTGGAAAAGGGCCCTAACTCACCGGTCAGCCCGAGCATGACCTGATCCGCAAAAGTATGAGCGATACGCCGGATATCGGCCAGCTTGCCGATATAGCGCCGCCCGGTCAGAAGCCGCCGGGTGATGACGTCGTAGAGCCGCAGCTCGATGATCATCTTTTCGCCCTCAAAGCGATAACCACCCTTGATCACAGCTTCGGCTCCGAGCAACTTCCACTGCGCAAAATCAACCTCGGTACTCCGTAACGTCAGCTTCTTGGCGTCACTGAGAAAGGACGCGGGATTGACCAGATCGAACAGGCCGGAAAGATCGAGGTCGTTCTCCAGCACCTGCTGAAAACCCTCAACGACTCCTGCTTTTGGGCTCTCAATCGGCACCAGCGAGGTAATCGCCAGCGGAATGGTCTGCTCGCCGGGTGCGCTGATTTCGATCTTCACAGCCGCCGCATTCGAAACGAAAAAAGAACAGCAAACGACACACAATATAATTATTCTCAAACAGCTCATTGTCGATCCAACATTTCTTTGAGGTTGAAAACGATGTTAAATTCCATCTTTTCGGGCAGCTCTTCTGGCAACTGCTTCGCCTTATTTATCGCTTTTGCCAGCGATTCGTCAAAGATAGTATTTCCCGATTTTTCGATAAAACGATAATGCAGCAAAGTGCCGTTCGCGCTGTAAACCAGTAGTGCCTCGGCTTCTGGATTGCCGGCCACCTGATATTTGGACAAGCTCCACTGCTGCTGGATGAATTCCTGCACAGCAGCTATTGCCGAAATCCCCGCCTCATCGCCCTTACCATCCGGCATACCGACCGGTGCGTCCACAACCGGCGATTCGATCTGCTGACTTTGCTTCGCTGCTGCTGCGCGGAGTGCGTCGAGTTTTTTCTGTCGCTCTTGCTCAGCTTTTTGTTTTTCCAGTTTCGCCTTGAGTGCGGCCATGGCATCTAAGCGCGCATTATCCTGCGCCTTGCTGACCTTCGGCTTCGGTGCTGGCTTGGGTTTCGGCTTCGGTGCTGGCTTGGGTTTCGGTTTTGGGACCGGCTTGGGCTTCGCTTTGGGTTTCGCTTTCGGCTTCACTGGAATAGGCTTGGGCTTTGCCTTAGGTTTCGGCTTGGGCTTCGCTTTATTCTTTTTCACTGTTGCTTCCGGCCGACCTGCTTGCGGATTTTTCACAATCTTATTGACCAGATTGACCTTGTAGACCGGCGGCTTGATGGGATCTCTTTTCGGAAACCAAGAGGTGTGATAAAGGATTGGTAGCAGCAGATGGAGCAGAAAAGACACCAGGAGCATACGCCGGAAACCCGGTTCAAACAGTGACTGCAGCTGCTTCCAACGCTGCTTGCGGGATGATTCCATGAGGGCCTGGTTATTCCTCGGGGAGGCGGGTCACCATCCCCAGCTTTTCTACCCCGGCGCGCTTGACCGCTGCCATAACCTGCACCACCCGGCCGTAAGGGACCTTCGAGTCCGCCTCGAGAAACACTTCGCGGTCCGGTTTACCCTTGAGCGCCTGCTGCAAAACAGGACCAAGCTTACTGACCCGTTTGATTTCGGTCTGGCCGATAAAGATCTTCCCGTTACGCTGCATGGTCACCACCAACGGTTCCTGCTGGGATGGCAGCCCGGGAGCTTCCTCAACCTCCGGCAGATCGACCTGTACCCCCTGTTCGAGCATCGGCGCTGTGACCATGAAAATAATCAACAGCACCAGCATGACATCGACAAACGGGGTCACGTTGATCTGCGACAGACTGCTGCGCTGTCTGCGTGTTGAGCTGCCGACTTCCATTTAGTTACGCTCCATCCGCTCGACAATATTGAGAAACTCCTGACTGAAGTTATCCATCTCGCCGATCAGAACATTAACCTTGTTGAGGAAGTGATTGTAACCCATAACCGCTGGAATCGCTGCCGCCAGGCCGATCGCCGTCGCGATCAAAGCCTCGGAGATCCCGGGTGCAACAACAGCCAGCGAAGCGCTGCCGGTCTGCCCGATGCCGTGAAAGGCGTCCATGATTCCCCAAACAGTCCCGAACAGACCGATAAAAGGTGCGGTGGATCCGGTGGTGGCGAGGAAGGTCAGGTATTTTTCCAGCCGGTGGGTTTCCTGCGTTGTCGCCCGGCGCAGTGCCCGACCGACGATCTCGGTGGTATCCATCTTGGTCATGAAATCACCGCCATCCTCGGGAGCGTGCGCCTTTTTCTTCAACTGCAACATTTCGTGATAGCCCTCACGAAACAGAGTCGCCAACGGTGAGCTGGAAAAATCCTTAATCCCCTGACCAACGACATCGAAACGCTTTTTGCTCCAGAAAAAGTCGAGAAAACGATCCGATTCTTTGATCGCTTTTTGCACGATGGTGAACTTGTAAAAAATGATCGCCCAGGAAACCAGCGAAAAATAAACCAGAATCAGCAGCACCAGCTTAACGACCGGTCCTGCCTGTAATACCAGATCGAACAAGAGCATTCTCCTTTGTTCGGGGTGAGAAAATTTTCCCCTCATGAGAGTCACATCGATACCCGCCAGATTATCAAGCAGCACCGATGGCAAGTCAAGTCAGCTTGACACTAATCGGTAGATTGAAAATAGACCGCCAGGTTTTGGCGCAGATAGTGGCCTGTTGCAGTGTCTGGTGAGCGCCGCAGAAAACGCTGCAGGCTCTCGATATCATCCAGATCTTCCCAGCTCTCCAAAACGATCGCCGAGATGCCACATTGTTCAATCCGTCGTAACGTTTCAGTGAAAACGTGCGCCGTGCTCCATTCGATGTTCGCGAACAACTGAGGATGATGGGTCGACTCACCGATCAGCACATAACCGCCATCAGTCGCCGGGGCCATTACGACCTCGGCCTTTTGCAGCGCAGAAAAAGTCTGGTCGATCAAAGCTAGCGGCAGATCGGGCGAATCGGTGCCGATCAGTGCCGCCTGTCGATAGCCCTGCTGTAAAAAACCGTTCAAGGACTCGGCCATTCGCGCACCCAGGTCCACGCCCTGCTGCGGAACCAAGGTGACACCGGGGAAAGTCTGCTCAAACCAGCTTCGCTGACCGGCGTAACAGATCGCCAGATCGAAACCGTCGGAAGTCTGCATCCGCTGAACCGTTTCCAAAAGGGAGCAGCGATAAAGCTCGGTCGCTTCCACAGCTGAAAGGGGTGGAGAGAGTCGGGTTTTGCATTGTCCGGGGATCGGCTGCTTGGCATATATCCCCAAAATCGCGGATTTGCCGATTTTCCGTTGGTCGTTGTCCACAGTTTCCACAGGCTTATCCACAGCTTTGTGGTCTGTGCTCTTCAACCATGGCATATGCTGAGTGGTTATGGATCGACTCGAAATTCTCGCACTGAATCTTAAACCAGTCGATTTCAGGCACAGCGCGCAGCTTTTCTGTGACTGCTCGGACCATATCCTCAACAAACATCGGATTGTCGTAAGCCTGTTCGGTCACCGCTTTTTCATCTTCACGTTTGAGCAGTGAATAAACCTGGCAGCTGGCACACTCCTCAACCCAGGCGATCAGATCTTCGAGCCAGATATGCTCACTGTAACGGATCTGCACCGTGACGTTGCTGCGCTGATTATGCGCACCCCGCTCACTGATCTCTTTGGAACAGGGACAGAGCGACGTCACCGGAATACTCGCCTCAAGCATGAAGTCAAACCTGTCTTCGAGGGTCCCGAGCATCCGGCACTGGTACTCAAGCAGACTGCGTGCCCCGGAAACCGGGGCGGTTTTTTCGATAAAGTAAGGAAAGTCGAGCTCCAGGTGGGCCCGGGTAGCTTCCAGCCGCTGCTTCATTTCGGCAAGAATCGTCTCCATATTTTCGACGCTGATCTCACCATGATACAAATTGAGCACTTCGATAAAGCGACTCATATGAGTCCCCTTGAACTGCTCCGGCAGATCGACATACATGTTGACCCGCGCGACCGTGTGCTGCTGCTCACGCTGTTTATCCTGCACCACGATCGGATAACGGATATCCTTGACCCCAACCTTGTCGATGGCAATGTTGCGGTTGTCCGGACTTTGCTGCATATCAGGCATTTTTGGCATCGGAATCCTCTTTTATCCTCGGCTCACATAAGCAACCGGGTCTTCATGTCCAGCGTCGGCAAAACCTTTGAGACGCAGCAGACAGGAATCGCAGTGCCCGCAGGAGACCCCTTCGGGGGTCGGGTCGTAGCAAGAATGGGTCAGGCCGTAATCAACACCGAGGGCCAAGCCCTGCTCAATAATCTGCGCCTTGGTCAGATCGATCAGCGGCGCGTGAATCTGGTAGGGGTTGCCCTCCACACCCGCCTTGGTCGCCAGGTTGGCCATCTGCTGAAACGCTTTGACAAATTCAGGCCGACAATCGGGATAGCCGGAATAATCGAGGGCGTTGACGCCGATGTAGATATCGGCCGCTCCGAGCACTTCCGCCCAACCGAGGGCAAAGGAGAGGAAGATGGTGTTACGCGCCGGGACGTAAGTCACCGGGATCTCGTCTTCGCTGGCACCATCCTTCGGCACTTCGATATCAGCCGTCAACGCGCTGCCGCCCATCTGCCGCATATCGATATCGACCACCATATGCTCTTTGGCACCAATCAAAGGTGCATATTCGCGCGCCTTGTCCAGCTCCACAGTATGCCGCTGCCCGTAATTGAAGCTTAGTGCATAAGCCTCAAATCCCTGATCGCGGGCGATCGCCATACAGGTGGTTGAATCGAGCCCACCGCTGTAAAGAACCACAGCTTTTTTCATCGTTATTTCCTTTTATTATTTCCCAAAACAACCGGCTTACGGAGATTATGCCTAATCCCCTCAGGGGTCAAGCGCCCGGCTGATGGCCTTCGTAAAATTCGCCAGTACCGAGCCGGTGGACCTTCAACAGATTGGTCGTACCGGGATCCGAAAGCGGACTGCCCATGGTGATGACCACCACTTCACCAGGTTGCAGCAAGCCCGAATCCAGGACCGCCTTTTCGACCGAGGAGATCTGCGCTTCGGTGGTTCCCTGAATATCGACCCGCATTGAACGAACCCCAGCGTACATGACCAGCTGACGGCGAACCTGCTGCGATGGCGTGACCGCCAGAATCGGCAGTCCGGGGCGGTACTTGGCGACCAGCGCCACAGTGCTGCCGGTCTGAGTAAAAGCAAGAATCGCTGCGGCACCAACATTTTTTGCCACCTCGCATGCTGCCTGACCGATCGCTTCCGTCAAATTGCGAAAACCATCAACCGGTGGTTTGAACACAAACAGCCGATCTCGCAACAACGGATCCGCCTCAATATCACGTGCGACCCGGTCCATCACCTTGACCGCCTCGATCGGATAAAGCCCCGCAGCGGTTTCCCCGGAAAGCATCACCGCATCGGTACCATCGAGGATCGCATTGGCAACATCAGAAGTTTCTGCCCGCGTTGGCCGCGGATTGCCGATCATACTTTCCAGCATCTGAGTCGCCGTAATAACCGGCTTGCCCAACTGGTTGCACTTCCGAATAATCATCTTCTGAATCAGCGGCACTTGTTCCGAAGGCACCTCAACGCCCAGATCGCCACGCGCCACCATTACACCATCGGTCGCTTCAAGAATCGAATCGAAAGCCTCGACCGCCTCTGGTTTTTCTATCTTGGAAATTACCTTTATCGGCGAGTTCTGCTGCGAGAGGATCTGCTTGAGCTTGACAACCTCTGCAGCGCTGCGAACAAAAGAAAGCGCCACCCAATCGAGCTGCTGCTCGACGCAGAACTGCAGATCAAGCAGATCTTTCTCCGTCAGCGCCGGGGCAGAAACTTTGACCCCCGGCAGATTGATCCCCTTGCGGTCCTTTAACAAACCACCAACCTTGACCCGACAGTGGACCTCGCCAGCAACGACCCGCAAAACTTCCAGCTCAAGCAGGCCATCATCGAGCAGAATCTGATCGCCAGAGACAACATCCTGCGGCAGAGCTTGGTAGATGGTCGGAATCTGGCCATCAGCACCTTCGATCTCAGCCGTGGTGATGACCACCTCCTGGCCTTTGCTCAGCTGCTGCCCCCCACCCCGCATCATCCCGATGCGGATTTTCGGCCCCTGCAGATCGCCAAGAATTGATACTGCTCGTTGCTGTTGACGCGACAGCTCGCGGATCGAAGTAATCCACTCCTTCTTCTGCTGATGTTCGCCATGGGAAAAATTCAGCCGAAAAACATCAACACCTGCCTTGAGTAAACGCTCCAGTTGCTCTCTCTCCTCACAGGAAGGACCGACTGTCGCGACAATTTTGGTACCTCGAACCATTTTTTTCTCCCGAAATTAGAACTTCAACGAAAGTGCGCGCCACGGTAAAGCAAATCACCATCGGTTTCCAGCGCTATTTTATTCTTTAGCATAGCAGGCGGTTGCTCCGTTTCCGGCCACCGTGGTATATAAATCCTCTTGCTTTGTCAGGACTTGATAAGTTTTTCAAAATAATTTTGGATCTAGAAATAATGAAACCGTTTCTCAAGTATATTCTTTTGTGTCTGATCGGTCTGCCGATTCTCGGTGTCGCGCTACTGCTCGGTGCCTATTTTTACGTTTCGGCAACCCTGCCCAAAGTGGAAACCCTGGCCGATTATCAGCCGCCACTGATCACCCGGATTTATTCTGACGATGGTACCATCATCGCGGAATACTCCAAAGAGCGGCGGATTCTGGTGCCGTTCGAGAAGATGCCGAAAACTCTGGTTCAGGCATTTGTCGCCGCCGAGGATTCCAGCTTTTTCAAACATCAGGGGATCGATTTTCAATCAATTCTGCGCGCCGCACTGAAAAATGTCAAAGCCGGCGGGATTGCTCAGGGTGGCAGCACCATCACTCAGCAGGTGGCAAAAAAGCTGTTGCTGACTTCCGAACGAACCTTCACCCGCAAGTTTAAAGAGGCGATCCTCGCCTGGCGGATGGAGCAGGCGCTGACCAAACAGGAAATTCTCTATCTCTACCTCAACCAAATCTACCTCGGCCATCGTGCCTACGGTGTAGAGGCTGCGTCGGAAAATTATTTCGATAAAAATGTCGAACAACTGACTCTGGCCGAAAGTGCTATTCTTGCTGGCCTGCCGCAAGCGCCCAGCCGCTATTCCCCCTATCGTCACTATCAACGGGCGATGGATCGGCAAAAGTATGTGCTGGAACGGATGGTCAAAGAGGGCTTCATCACCCAGGTAGAAGCAGATGCCGCTGCGATTGAAGAGGTCGCGATCAAGCCGCGACTGAACAACCTGCTCGAAGTCACCGCCTATTTCAACGAACAGGTCCGCCGCTATCTGGAAGCGCGTTTTGGCAGTGAGCTGCTCTACACCGGCGGCTTGCAGGTGGAAACCAGCATCAATCTGGCGATGCAAAAGGTTGCCCGGGAATCGGTCAAAAGGAACCTGCGTAATCACGATAAACGCCAGGGCTTCCGCGCCGTTGAACAGGTGCTGGATGAAGATGCTCAGCTGGAGTTTCTTGCCGAGCAACTTGAGCTCTGGGCCAAGGAGCCGCTCGCCAAAGGACGTTTCAGCAAAGCTCTGGTGACTGGTCAAAAGGATGATCTGATTCTCTGCAAGATCGGCGATCGCAGCGGGATTATTTCGATCAAAGAGAGTAAGTGGGCCGCGCCGATACAAGTCGTCAGCGCCGAAACTCCAGCAACCGGAAATAAAGACGATAAGGTCACCCGCCTGCCGATCGGTGCAGTCATCGATGTTCAGGTGGTCGACAATACCAGCGACCTGTGGAAGTTGAAGCTGAATCAGCACCCCCTCGCTCAGGGAGCGCTGATCGCCATCGATCCATTCAGCGGTCAAATCAAAGCGATGGTCGGCGGCTACGAATTTAGCGAAAGTCAGTTCAACCGCGCCACTCAGGCCAAGCGTCTGCCCGGCTCGGCGATCAAACCGATCATCTACGCTGCGGCCCTCGACAAGGGCTACACCCCGGCCAGTATTATTCTCGACACCCCGCTGATCTACGAAAATACAAAGCTCGAGACCGGCGAACTGGAAGAGTGGAAACCACGCAACTACGAAGAAAAATTCTACGGCCCGACCAGCTTCCGGCAGGCGCTGGCTCATTCACGCAACGTGGTCACCATCAAAATTCTGGAAGATATCGGCCTGAACTATGCGGCTAATTACGCCAACAAGCTCGGTATCGAAACGCCGATGCAGAAAGATTTGACCATGGGCCTCGGCTCTACGGCCGTGACTCCGTTGGAGATGTTGACAGCCTACACCGTTTTTGCCAACGGCGGGGTTCTGGTGCCACCGACATACATCACCCGAATTAAAGATCGAAACGGTCGAATTCTCGAATCGGTCGATCCGGCCGACTTTGCCACCGGCATGGCGGAAGATCAGCGTTTGATCCGCAAACCGCCTCGGCGCGTGATCTCACCCGAAACCTCTTACCTGATCACCAACATTATGGAGAGTGTTGTTCGGGAAGGAACCGGCTGGCGAGCGAAAGCATTAAAGCGCCCATCAGCGGGGAAAACCGGAACCACAAATGACCTTAAAGATGCCTGGTATGTCGGCTATATCCCACAGCTGGCCTGCGTTTCCTGGGTCGGCTACGATCAGGAGCGCCCTCTGGGGAAAAGCGAAACCGGCTCGAAAGCAGCCGCTCCGGCCTGGGTCAACTTTATGCTCGAAGCGATCAAACAGTATCCGGCGGCAAATTTCAAAGTTCCCGACAACATTGAGTTTCATGCGATCGATCCGAAAAATGGCCTGCTTCTGGCTGAAGATGACGAACAGGTTTATTACGAGGCCTTCGCTCCTGGTACCGCTCCAACCCAACAGAGCCAAGACGAGCGACTCAAGGCCCGTGATTTTTTTCGGCTTGATTTAGAAGACATTCTTTAAACAAAAAGGAGCAACCGACCATCGGCTGCTCCTTTTTATTATCGATTTTTTCTGCCAGCAAATTCAGATGGCTTCCTGTTCTTCTGTCGCTGTTCGCCGGCTGCGCTGCACCCTTGCCTTGAACATCCGATTTAAAACCCAATCGATCTGCTCGGGTTCCATCCAGCCATGGGCAAAGCAAATAGCGCCCAGCACCCGATGCGGCCGCGCATTCAAATCATCGTCAACCTGCTCATCAAGTGCCTGCTTTAATTGTCCGATATTCAAATAGCCGAGCTCAACCGCAATGGTACCAAAACGTGAACAAAGGGGGCCGGTCTGCTTTCTGCCTTGACTCATCATAGCGACTCTCTTTCTCTTTCGATCAGCTCTTTCTTCTCATTTAGGGTGTTATCAAACTAACGGTGCTATGACGACTCGATCGCTAAAAAACAGGCTAAATACCCACGTGCCGCTCCGGAAAATCGGTAAACACACCATCCACACCCCAGGCTTTTAATTGATTCAACTGCTCATTATCATTAACTGTAAACACCAACAGTTTCCTTTTCTGTGCCTTTACTTCGGCCACCAAAGCCTGATCAATACAGCTTTTATCCAAGTTTAAAGACCAAACATTCAGCTCTTCTGCTGCCTGCCAGAATGACCGATCGACCCTCTCTGAAACCAGAGCCAACGGGACTTCTGGCTGTAAAGGCGACAAAACCATTAACTCTTTCTTATTCAATGATGATGCCAAGAACTCCTCAGCCTGCTGACCGAGCGAAAAGCGTTGCTGCAACACGCTGGCGACAGCTTGTCCGGTACCAGCACCTTTCAATTCAATATTTACCGATGCCCTATCTTTCGCCAGCTCAAGAACCTCTTCAAGCAACGGTATTTTCTCACCCATCCCTGCATCCAGTTTGCGTAGCTCTGCCAGCGAATGATTTTCAACTCTGCCGCGGCCATCGGTGGTCCGCTGTAAAGTAAAATCATGAATCACCACCAGTTGGCCATCCGCAGAGAGATGGACATCCAGCTCCAACCAGCGGGCCCCGGCATCAAGCGCTTGACGAAACGCCAACAGAGTATTCTCCGGCCAGCGGCCACTGGCGCCACGGTGGGCAATAATCATAAACTTAGACATACGAATCCTCTTACAATGTAGATACGAAATTGAAACAACTGAAGCCCCCAAAAGCTGCTTGGAGGTTCAGTATAACATCGCTGTTTTGCGAATTTTCAGCCGAAGGGAATAACGTAGAGAAGAATGGCAAAGAAATGGCAGAGGCTGCCGGCCAGCACGAACAGATGCCAGATCGCATGATTGTACGGCAGTCGGTCCCAGATATAAAATACCACTCCGCCACTGTAGGCCAAACCACCAAACAGCAGCAGCAACAACCCGCCGGTCTCGACCGCGGCCCACATCGGCTTGATAGCGATCACCACAATCCAGCCCATCGCCAGATAGATCGCTGTGGAAATACCGGAAATTTTGCCGAGCATCGTGGTTTTCAGAATAACACCGAGCAGTGCCAATCCCCAGATTGTGCCGAACAGCGACCACCCCCAGGGACCACGCAGGCTGATCAGGGTAAAGGGCGTATAAGTCCCGGCAATCAGCAAATAAATGGCCGAATGATCGATCACTTTTAAAACCCGCTTGGCCGCCGGCAGAGGAATGCTGTGATAAAGGGTTGAAGAGAGGTAGGAAAGAATCAGGGTTGCACCAAAAACGCTACAGGCGGTGACGTGCCAGGCGTTACCGTGCACGCTGGCAAAACCGACCAGCACCGCCAAGCCGCCGATCGACAATAAGCTGCCGAAACCGTGGGTGATGCTGTTGGCAATTTCTTCGCCACAAGTATATTCAGAGACGTGTTGTGAGTTGTTCATATAAACTCTCCATACCGAGACGGCAACTAAAAGCAGCTTCGTAAACGTTAGCACGGAGAGAGAGGCAAAAGGCAGGTGGAGGAAGATGCTTTTACCAATCTTTTACCTACCGCCAATCATCGGTAAGTCACTGGTTTTTCTTTTGAGATGGCCAGTGGTTATGATATAGCTGGAAAATTAAAATCTGGGGAGAATAGACAAACAAAACCACGATTGCCAACTTTGTTTCTTACAGAGATGTGGCCTTTCTACAACCGTTTCCCGGAGGAAAAATGATCTGTCCAAAATGCGGGCATAACAATTTGCCTGGCCTTGAAGACTGCTCACGTTGCGGGGTGATCTTTGCCAAAATCAAATCAGAGGCAGGCCCAACAGAGCAAATCTCTGAAATTGCTTACGCAAATTCTGGCCGGAACAGGGGCCAAACCCACAGTACGCTACGCGACCTATTCTTGCCCGATCCGGGAGAAAGCAACAGCCTTCTCTTCTGGGGCCGAAGTTTGATCCTGCTGGGAATGATCATCTGGGGAACAAAGCTGATGTTCGTCAGCATCGCCAGCAATACGGCCGGTGAAAGCCTGTTACATTTGATAAATCTACCTTTTCACGAAGCCGGACACTTAATTTTTCGTCCGCTGGGTAGCTTTATGAGTTCACTGGGGGGGTCTTTGACACAGTTACTGGTGCCGATGGTCTGCGGCATGGTCCTGCTGGTGAAAACACGTGACCCCTTCGGCGCGGCGGTCTGTGTCTGGTGGTTTGGGGAAAACCTCCTTGACCTTGCCCCCTATATAAACGATGCACGGGCCGGTGTATTGCCGTTGCTTGGCGGCAATACCGGCAATTCCTCCCCTTACGGGTTTCACGATTGGGAATACCTGCTGACCGAAACCGGCCTGCTACGCCATGATCATTTGTTGGCCAAGCTTGCCCACGGTTTTGGTTCGCTTTTTATGGTTACCGCCATGCTTTGGGCTGGATATCAGCTGTATCTGCAATTCAGAAAACCAGAAACATCAACCCAAAAGATCGCTGAATAAATAAACGGAGAAGACGATGCAAGACGTGATTGTCAGCAGCTGGGCTCAGTTGCAGGATGAATTGTTTGCCGATTCCTGGAATGAAAATCTGGGACGTTTCCGTTCGCGCTATGCTTTTCGCGGTCTCTCAAATGCCGACTATGAGCTGGAGACAACCCTGACCCGACTCGGTGGCGATTATGCTTCTTTGGAACCGCACTTGCTGCGCAATTTCAAAAAATACGCCCGCCGCAATGTTGTTGAGCAGGATTCGATCTGGCACTGGCTGTCGGTGGCTCAGCACTACGGTCTGCCGACCCGGCTGATCGACTGGACCTACTCTCCGTACGTTGCGCTGCATTTTGCCACCGCCAACCTGCAGAAATTCAATATTGACGGGGTGATCTGGAGCATCGACTACTCGAAGACCCATCAGCAGTTACCGCAACACCTGCAGGACCAACTGGCAGAAGAGGGTGCCAACGTTTTCACCGTTAGGATGTTGACCGAAAGTATCCCGGACCTGCCAGAATTCAGCAAACTTGGGGGTGATTATCCGATCTTTTTTGAACCTCCTTCCATTGACGACCGCATCAGCAACCAGTTTGCCCTGTTCTCGGTCATGCCCGAAGCATCCGGGGTGCTGAGCCGCTGGCTACAGAATCACCCGAGTTTCTGGCGACGCATCATTATTCCGGCAGAAATGAAGTGGGAAATCCGCGACAAGCTTGATCAGGCCAATATCACCGAAAGGGTTCTGTTCCCGGGGCTGGACGGTTTGAGCAGCTGGTTAAAGCGACAATACAGCCCAAAAAACTGAACAGCCCTGCGGCCTGAAAAAACGCTTAATTCTTGATAAAATAGAGACAGAGTTGTCATTTAATGCAACCGCCGGCAGGGTATGGGAGCGGTGATGACTGTTGTCCGTCAACAGACCGATCAGACCGCCGACACGCTGTTGGAGATCCTGCAGCAGCTGAGTCGCGAACTCCACCCGGGACACAAGCAGGAGAGGGCCGGACTGGACAGCTCCCTTGATCGCGATCTGGGATTCGACAGCCTCGGCCGGATGGAGCTGCTGCGGCGGCTTGAGCAGCATTTCGGCATCAGTCTCAATGAACAGCATTTTGCCAACGCCGAGACCGTCCGTGACCTGTTACGAGCGATCCTCCAGGCTGATGTCGGCCGCGAACTCGGTACCCCGGAACAGCTGAAAAATCTGGCCATTGAAGCGAGCGAAGCGGCCCCTGACTACGCCCGCACGCTACCGGAGGTTCTCGACTGGCATCTGGCCAATCAACCGGACCGACCCCACATCCATTTTTACACCGATCAGCAGCAGCCCGAGGTTCTCAGCTATCGTCAATTGCACCAAGGGGCCGTGCGCGTAGCCGCCGGATTGCAGCAACAGGATTTGAATACCGGTGCACCGGTAGCGATTATGCTGCCGAGCGAAGCTGACTATTTCTTTGCCTTCTGGGGGGTCCTGTTGGCCGGCGGGGTGCCGGTACCGATCTACCCCCCGACCCGTAAAGCACAAATGGAAGACCACCTGAAGCGGCAACGGGTGATTCTCGACAACTGCGGCGCAACCCACTTGATTACCATGCCGGAGGCGCTATTGTTCGGTCGCTTACTCAAATCGAGCCTGCCGCAGTTGCGCACCCTGCGGACAGTTGCTGAACTGACGAACAGCAACAATTCATTCATTGCTCCGCGGCTCCAGGCAAATGACACTGCCTTCCTGCAATACACCTCCGGCTCAACCGGCAACCCTAAAGGGGTCATCCTCAGTCATGCCAACCTGCTGGAAAATATCCGCGCCATGGGTCGGGCGGTTCAGGTCGATGATACCGATGTGGTGGTCAGCTGGTTGCCGCTCTACCACGACATGGGGCTGATCGGCTGCTGGCTTTCCAGCCTCTACTTCGCCAGCCAACTGGTGTTGATGTCACCGCTCGACTTTCTGACCCGGCCGGTGCGCTGGCTGCAGGCCATTCACCGCTACCGCGGCACCTTGTCGCCGGCTCCTAATTTTGCCTATGAAATCTGCCTGTCGCGACTGCAGGATGAAGAACTTGCCGGCCTGGACCTTTCCTCCTGGCGCTGCGCATTCAACGGTGCAGAAGCAGTCAGTCCCAACAGTATCGAGCGCTTCTGCGAGCGTTTTAACCGCTACGGCTTCCGGCGCGAAGCGATGATGCCAGTTTACGGAATGGCTGAAAATTCAGTCGGCCTGGCCTTTTCTCCTATCGGGCGCGGACCATTGATCGATGTCGTCGACCGAGAAGTTTTTTCCCGCAGCGGGCATGCGGAGTCGGTTCCCGGCGATAGTGATAACAGCCAGCGCTTCGTCGCCTGCGGCCGGCCGCTGCCGAACCATGAAATCCGCATCGTTGACCGGGCCGGGCACGAACTGCCGGAACGTCGCGAGGGCCGGGTACAATTTCGCGGCCCCTCGGCCTGCAGCGGCTACTTCCGCAATCCGGAAGCAACAACCAAGCTGTTTGACGGCGACTGGCTCGATTCTGGCGACCTGGGCTACATCTGCGCCGGAGATATCTACCTCACCGGACGCAGCAAGGATTTGGTCATCATTGCCGGACGAAACATCTATCCGCAGGAACTGGAAGAAGCAGTCGCTGAGCTGCCGGGAATCCGGAAAGGAAACGTTGTGGTTTTCGGCAGTCGTGATCCCCACAGTGGTAGCGAACGGCTGATCCTGATGGCAGAAACCCGAGAAGAAAACCAGCATCGGCAAGCCGAGCTGCGAACCCAAATCAACGCGTTGGCAATCCAACTGGTCGGCAACCCGCCACACGACCTGTTGCTGGTCGCGCCAAAAACTATCCCGAAAACCTCCAGCGGAAAGCTCCGCCGTTCGGCTGCCCGCGAGTTATACGAGCAAGGTCTGCTCAGCCGACAGCAGAAACCCTGGCAACAGTATCTGAAACTGGCAATAATCGGGTTTTCCGGTCAGCTGCGCCGAGCCCGTCACACCGCAGCTGGAGCTACTTTTACGCTCTGGTGCTGGGGGCTGTTCTACCTGTTGATCCCACCGGTCTATTTGGCCATACTGCTGTTGCCAACCCCTCAGGCTCGCTGGTCATTTATCCACCACACTCTGCGCCTTTTGGCCCGATTGACCCTGCCGCCGCTGCAGGTACAGGGGCAGGAACAGCTGCCGCGAGGCCCCTGCCTGCTGGTTGCCAACCACGCCAGCTACCTGGATGGATATGCATTGATCGCCGCCCTACCTGAACATTTCGGCTTTGTTGCCAAGCGGGAGCTTGCCGAGAGCGCGTTGCTACGCGTCCCGCTGCAGCGGATCGGAACCGAATTTGTTGAACGGTTCGACAAGCAGAAAGGGGTAGAGGACGCCCGCTACCTGGGTCAACGTGCAGCTGGAGGCCGATCACTACTATTCTTTCCGGAAGGAACCTTCACTCGAATCCCCGGACTGCGCCCCTTCCACATGGGTGCTTTTGTCGCGGCCAGCGAAGCTGATCTGCCGCTGGTACCGATCGCCATTCGCGGCACGCGTTCTATCTTGCGCGGTAATGACAAGTTTCTCCATCGCGGTGCAATCCGCATTCAAATCGGCCCGGCTGTCAGTCGCCGTGAGCTAGAAAAAGCGGATGTCACCGACTCCTGGACGGGCGCACTCAAACTACGCGATTACTCCCGAAACCATATCCTGCGTTTTTGCGGTGAACCGGATCTGGGTCAAGAATAATCAGACTTATCGGTGGCTGAGCAAAATCGAATCGCAGCAACTTTTTTCTGGTTTCACAATCCGAAGCGGCCTATCTTTACCTGCGTATTTAAACGCCGTCTTTGCGGAGAATTTTGTGACCGAAAACACCCGTCGGCTTTTGCCGGTCATCAGCCTGATTCTGGCAATGCTGCTCTGGGCCAGCTCTTTTGTCGCCCTTAAGCTGGCCTTTCGCGGCTACCATCCGATGCAGGTGATTTTCGGCCGGATGCTGATCGCCAGCATCTGCTTTTTGCCCTTCGTGCCCGGATTTCGCAAACAGAACTGGCGCAGAAAAGATTTTAAATACCTGCTGATTATGGCGGTCTGTGAACCCTGCCTCTATTTTCTGTTTGAAGCAAAGGCGCTTGAACTGACCAGCGCATCGCAAGCTGGGATGATTACCGCGATGCTGCCGCTACTGGTCGCCATCCTCGCCTGGGCCTGGTTAAAAGAAAAAATCAGTCGCCAGACCTTGCTCGGCTTCTCACTGGCCATCCTCGGAGCCATCTGGCTGAGTCTGGCCAGTGACAGCAGTAGTGCTGCCCCGAACCCACTGCTGGGCAATTTCTGCGAATTTCTCGCCATGGTCTGTGCCGCCGGCTACACGGTTTCGTTAAAGCACCTGACAGAGAACTATTCGCCGCTGTTTTTGACTGCCGTGCAGGCGTTCCTCGGCAGCCTATTTTTCTTTCCATTTCTGCTACTGCCAGACATTGGCTTTCCCAATCAGTGGCAAACAGTTCCAGCACTGTCGGTGATCTACCTGGGGACCTTCATCACCCTGATCGCTTACGGCTGTTATAATTACGCTGTCAGTCGTATCCCCGCCAGTCAGGCTGCAGGCTACGTCAACCTCATTCCGGTGTTCGGCGTCATCCTCGGCATGCTGATCCTCGGCGACCGGCTGAACTTTTCACAGTGGCTGGCCTGCGGGCTGGTTTTCTGCGGGGTCTGGTTGAGCAGTTATGGCCACCGCACGCCGCTGGTACAGCCGACAACCTGACACGGGATATACGATGAACTACCAGGTCACCCCAGTTGCCACCATCCGGACCCCTTACCGGGAGAAGTTCGCCACCCCACGACAACCGGGGCTGGCGCCAACGGTGCGCGCTCAAGTGGAGTTTCATCCAGAGTTTGCCAGTCCCGAAGCGGTTCGCGGACTGGAAGGCTTTAGCCACATCTGGTTGATCTTTCTGTTTCACCAAACTTATGAGCAAGGCTGGAAACCGACGGTCCGCCCACCAAGGTTGGGTGGCAACAAACGGGTCGGGGTCTTTTCCTGCCGCTCACCGTTTCGACCCAACCCGATCGGCCTGTCAGCAGTGAAGCTTTTATCGATCGACAATAGCGACGGCAAAGTGGTGTTAGAAGTGCAGGGTGCCGACCTGATCGACGGGACGCCGATTCTTGATATCAAACCCTACCTTCCTTACACTGATGGCATCAGCGAGGCGCAAGGTGGTTTTGCCGATCGTGCACCAGCAGCGTCGCTAAAGGTTGAGTTTTCATCTGAAGCCCAACAACAGCTGGATGGCTTTGCTGAACAGGCTCCAGAACTGGAAACGTTGATATGTGAAACGTTGGCGCTTGATCCGCGACCAGCCTATAAGCAGGGCACTGATGTGGGGCGGGAGTATGGGGTGTTGCTCGATTTGTATAATGTCCGTTGGCTGGTTGAGAAGGAGAGGGTGATTGTTACTGGAATTGAAAAAACTTAAAACCTTCAGGACCGGCGGGTTACGTCCCGCCAGACGCCTTACTCTTTTGTCTCACCACAAAAGAGTAAGCAGAAAAAGGTGCCCCAAGTTGTTTCCGCCCGCTTCGCGGGAACCTGCGTTACGCGATCAATTCGGGGCCGTTCACATGCGCTTCGCTTAGGCTCACGGCAAAACTCCTGAAAAACCTACTCCACTCCGGCGGAAGCCAAAGGGGGAATTAAAACCAAAATAAAAACTATGGATCTGCCCCACCCCCGTGTGACGACGCCGGAGCGGCGGAGACAAGCGCTGCAAAAAGCCGGAGAGTTGAGCGAAGCGAATGGCGAAGGCGCAGCGGTTGACTCTGCTGCGGAGGGAACCCGCTTCCAGCGGGCAAGGAGTTCGGGGTGTCTTTCTTTGTTTCCGTTTCTTTGGACAAGCAAAGAAATGAAATCGGCGCGCGGGGCAATGGACAAAATAAAAAAGCGCATCGGAGAGCTGAAGAGGGAACTCACTGATTTAAGAAGGGGTTTTCACAGATATCCCGAGCTAGGATTTGAAGAGTACCGTACGGCCGGGATTGTGGAGAACTATC
>CALZLE010000206.1 GCA_945788205.1 uncultured Desulfuromonadales bacterium | reverse complement strand
GATCAAAACAGCATCTACTGGAAAGCAGATCCGACCGGTGACCGTGCACTGACAGCAGCGAAACACATCCGCAAAAACATGAATCTACTCTGGCTCGATGGCAAGCTTAGCGAAGAGGATGCTGACCTCATTCTCAAAGAGCTGCGAAACCGTTTCAAGCTTGGAATTACGGATCCGGACGAGCTGCTCCCTCTGTTTACTGTTGCTTAGCCTGCCTAAGAGTGACGACTCGATCCAGCAACTGGTTTGCGACCTGTGCTTTAGTCATCAACCCAAGTTCCTCGACACACCCATCTGCAAATAAAAAGCGAACGATATTGGTATCCACATCGAAACCTGCCCCCGTAGATGTCACATCGTTAGCAACGACCATATCAAGATTCTTCCGCTGCAACTTTTCGGCAGCATGAGTCAATAAACGCTCCGTTTCGGCAGCAAAACCAACCAGAATCCGCTCGCCCTTTTGTGCACCCAGCTCAGAGAGGATATCGCTGTTTTTCTCCAACGACAGGGTCAATTCATCAGCCGCTTTTTTAATTTTGTTATCTTCTCGACAGGCAGGTCGATAATCAGCAACGGCTGCAGCTTTGACAACGACATCAGTCACAGAATAATTAGCCAATACGGCTTCCCGCATCTGCTCCGCAGAGATGACTGGTACACACTTAACACCATTCGGTACCTGTAGGTTTGTCGGCCCCGAAACCAGTGTGACCGCTGCCCCGCGCGCAGCAGCCGCTTGCGCAATCGCAAAGCCCATTTTCCCGGAAGAATAATTCGTCAAATAGCGAACCGGATCAATTTCTTCTCGAGTCGGCCCGGCGGTTACCAGTATTTGACAGCCGAGAAGATCATTCGGCAACAGGACACCGGTCGCAACACCAAGAATCTGTTCTGGTTCGGGAAGCTTGCCTTTGCCTTGCCAGCCACAAGCCAGTTCTCCGGTGACGGGTTCCATGATGCGATAACCGGCCTCGGCCAACAACTTTTCGTTACGCTGATAAAGTGGGTTTTCATACATATTGCTGTTCATCGCTGGAACAACCAGAACCGGTGCTTTCGTCGCCATTACGCTGGTGGTCAACAGATCGTCAGCCAGCCCGTGAGCTATTTTCCCAATCAAGTTGGCAGTCGCCGGTGCGAGAACAAACAGATCTGCCTGGTCAGCCAGCGAGATATGGCCGATTTCCTGCTCTTGATAAAGGCTGAACAGGTCGGTATGCACCGGATTTCCGGAAAGGGTCTGAAAGGTCAACGGTGTGACAAATTCTTGTGCATTTTTGGTCATGATCACATGCACTTGCGCCCCAGACTTGGTCAACAAGCGCAACAGTTCAACGGCTTTATAAACAGCAATACCGCCACTCACTCCGAGAACAACAGTTTTACCTTGCAGCATCGGCTCCCCCATCACGTCAAAAACGGATTATGAACTCTCTCCCGGCCGATAGTCGTCGCCGGGCCATGCCCGGGATGAGCGACTGTTTCGTCGGGAAGTGGCAACAATTGCTCACGAATACTTGAAATAAGTTGCTGATGGTTGCCCCCAGGGAGATCAGTACGACCGATAGAACCGGCGAACAGAGTATCACCGACGATTACCTGATCGGCGACGTGCAGGCAAATTCCACCGGGGGTGTGCCCCGGAGTGTGCAGAACCTTCATTTCTAGCTCGCCGACCGCAATTGTTTCTCCTCCCGACAGAAGCCGGTGCGGAGCAGGCGAAATCTCTGTCTGCAACCCGTAAGCAGTCGCATGTTGCTCCGCCATACCAAGCAGTGCTTTGTCACTTTCGTGCAACAGCAGCTCAACACCGGTCGCGTCCAGCAGTTGACGATTGCCACCAACATGGTCAAAGTGACCGTGAGTGTTGATCACCATCTGCAGTTTCAGGCTCAACCGATTCAACAGTGCCAGAACCTGATCAGCATCACCACCCGGGTCAACAACAACGGCTTTACGCGTCACTTCACAACCGAGGATGTAACAATTGACCTGTAATGGTCCAGTCGGAAGACTTTCAATAATCATCAATTTTTTCCTTTATCAGAAAAAGTTGTAAATAGATCGAGGTTCTTCTCTTTCAACTGTTCGGCCATAGTAGCACCGAGCGGTTTATCGTAGCGGTTATTTTCCGGCTTATTCCGCTTTTCCGGTTCGTTCACCTTCGGAGTAATTTCAACCGGCGGTGCTACATTCTGGTTGTGGTTATTTTGTTCGCCTTTATAAAAGTAACGATCATAGAGACGATGATAAGCAGTCCAGTTTCCCTCTCGATTCGGTTCTTTGTCGATATGCGTTTGGATACCGTTAATTTTAGAATCGAGATCATCGATAAAGCTGAGAACCACGGCTTCGATAAACTTTGGCCGTTTCGGTGAACCGTACTCATACTGTCCATGATGAGACAACAACAGGTGTTTCAACATAACAGCCAGTTGCGCAGGGAAGTCCGTAATTTCGCGCACCCGATCCTCAATCATCTGTACTCCGATGATGATATGCCCAAGCAGTTTCCCTTCATCTGTGTAATCGAAGGAACGCTGGTAAGAGAGTTCGGCAACTTTACCGACATCGTGCAACAAGGCACCGGCGAGCAGCAGATCCCGATTGACCTGCGGATAACGCTTTGCCATGTCGGATGCCAGTGCCG
>CALZLE010000205.1 GCA_945788205.1 uncultured Desulfuromonadales bacterium | reverse complement strand
GTTGAATCGCGCAAGGGCCTGATTCTGGCGCTCGACCTCGATCAGTACGATTACAATAAAGGTGCGCAGAGCCTGATTCGTGCCACTGAGGGCACCATTCTTGATCGGTTGCCACCACGGATTAAAGTTCGGCAGAACGCACCGATTGAGCTGCCACACATCATGGTGTTGATCGATGACCCGCAGCGCACCGTTATTGAGCCACTGTTCAACGAACAGCTGGAAACGGTTTACGATTTTGAACTGCTGGAAAACGGTGGTCATCTCAAGGGTTATCGCATCGATCAGCCGGAGCTGATCAACAAGATTGCCGCTGCCCTCGAAACTTTGGCCGATCCTGCCGCCTATCGCGCCAAGCACAATGTTGATGACGAAGTAATGCTGTTTGCCATGGGCGACGGAAATCACTCGTTTGCGACCGCTAAAGCGATTTGGGAAAAGCTGAAAGAGGAAGCGACTGACAAAGCTGCGATTATGAATCACCCGGCGCGTTATGCACTGGTCGAACTGGTCAATGTTCATGACCCAGGTTTAGAGTTTGAGGCGATCCATCGGGTGCTCTTTAATGTTGATGCGGAACAGCTCAAGCAACAGATGGAAAGCTTTTTCGCCGAACGCGGGACGCCGATGACTTTCACCGCCTGTGAAGATTTGGCAGCGGCGGAAGCTTTGGCAGCCAAGGCTGAAAATGTCCATGCCTTCCCGGTGGTGTTTGCCGGTCAGTTTGGCGTCTGTTCGGTGGCGAACCCTGAATACACGCTGGTGGTTGCAACCTTGCAGGCCTGCCTCGACAAGTTTTTAGCGGACAATCCGGCCGCGCGCGTCGATTATATCCACGGGACCCAGCCGGTCACCGACCTCGGCAGTGCCAATGATGGCGCCGGGTTCTATCTGCCAGCGATCTCCAAGCACGATCTGTTCAAGACCATCGTTCTCGATGGCGCTCTGCCGCGTAAGACTTTTTCCATGGGTGAGGCAGACGAAAAACGATTCTATCTGGAGTGTCGCCGGATCAAGTAGTTAGTGATCGACAGATAAAAGGGAGGAGCAATGGCGCAGGTTGCAGATGTAGTTTTCGATGTCGGCCGGGTGTTGATCGATTTCAGTTATGATCAGTTCGCTGCTACCTTGCGTCGGCACGGAGCTGTCTGTGACGGCCCCGAAGGCTTCCTCAAAGATGTCAACCTGATTGGCTATGAGCATGGAGAGATCAGCAGCGAAGAATTCCTCCGGCAGGTTAACGGCCTGCTGACCGAACCGCTTCCGGTCGCCGAGTTGACCGCTGCCTGGAATAACCTGTTCTCCCCGATTCGGGAAATGCTGGCCGTCGCCGGTACCCTCAAGCAACACTGCGGTGTCTATCTGTTGTCGAACACCAGCGAGTTGCATTGGCAGTATTTGCAGGAAGCCTTTGGACTGGATAAAATCTGCCACGATCGGCTCGCATCGTACGAAGCGGGATCGATGAAACCGGCTGCTGAGATTTTTTCTGCGGCCTGTAACCGCTTTGACCTGCAGCCGGAAACCACGGTTTTTGTCGATGACCTGCAGGCTAACGTTGAGGGGGCCATCGCTTGTGGCTGGCACGGCATTTGGCATCGAGCGATCGACAGCACCAAAGCTGAGCTGCAGCGACTCACCGGTGTTGAACTCTGAACCGACAATCCCTTCTGTTTCCGGCAGCTATCTGCTGGTTCTCTATCTGCGCCGTCGTACGGAAATAACCGTCGGGCGGCTCGGTCATTATTCTTTCCGGCGGGGTTGGTATTTTTATGCTGGCTCAGCGTTCGGGCCGGGCGGGCTGAAGGCGCGACTCGGCCATCATCAAAAACCTCCTCAGCGTTATCACTGGCATATCGATTATTTACGTACTGCGGCAGAATTGCGTTCGGTCTGGTATCAGACTGGAGTGAACAACGAACATTTTTGGTCTGCCGAGCTTCTTCAACTCGACCGCGCGTTTGTTCCTGTGGACGGGTTTGGTGCCAGCGACTGTCAGTGTAGCAGCCATTTGATTTTTCTTCCCCGGCGCCCCCGGCAGCGGGAAATCCGACCCTGCTTGGTGGCGGTGTAAGGTGCATCACCCCAGCGATTGATGGATGATTTTTTTCAGATCGTCCAGTTGGTAAGGCTTTACGATTGCCGCGCAAAAGCCATACTCGGAGAAATTGGCCATAATCGGGTCGTTTGAATAACCGCTGGAGACGATCACTTGTGCGCTGCTGTCGACGGCGAGCACTTGTTGCACCGCCTCTTTGCCGCCCATGCCACCGGGGATGGTTAAATCCATAATAATCAGATCAATCGGTTGGCTGCTAGCCATGGCTTCCTGATAAAATTGCAGCGCCTCTGTTCCGTCAATTGCCAACATGACCTCATGGCCCATTTCGGTCAACATTTCCTGGGCAATATTCCTGACAATCTCTTCATCGTCCATAACCAGGATTCTGGCTTTTTTGGTGCTGAAGTTACATTCGGTGATCTTCTGGATCGGAAGGGAGTTTTGTAATGAGGCCGGGAGGTAGATACTGAAGCAGCTGCCGACGCCGTGGGTCGATTGAACGGAGATTGAGCCGCCATGTTTATCGATAATCGAGTGAGTGATCGCGAGCCCCAACCCGCTGCCTTTCTGTTTGGTCGTGAAATATGGGTCAAAAATCTTGTCCAGCATATTTGCCGGGATGCCGACCCCGGTATCCTTGATATCCAACTTGACGTAGTGTTGAGTCTCTGCGGCCAGCGAGGTATCGATTTCCGTTGAGCTGATGTTTTTGCCGGAGATTTCGATCTGACCACCGTTCGGCATCGCGTTGCTGGCATTAATGATGATGTTCTGGATAACCTGACTGATCTGTCCTTTGTCAATATCGGCCAGCCAGAGATCGGCGGGGAAGTCATAAGTGCAGGCAACCGCGCCACCCCGCAGACTGAACTCGGCTGATTCCTGAACCACTTCGGTCAGCGATGCCGCTTCTTTGATCGGTTGTCCGCCCTTGGAAAAGGTCAGCAGCTGCTGGGTCAGATCTCTGGCCCTGAGCGAAGCAGTCCGGGCCTGCTTGAGTCTTCGTGCGGATTTTTCGCTGAGGCTGGTATCGCGCAGCGATAATTCGATATTGCCCAGAATGGCAGCAAGAATATTGTTGAAATCGTGAGCAATGCCTCCGGCTAAAACGCCGACAGACTCGAGCTTCTTGATTTTGATCAGCTCCTGCTCAGTGCGTAACTGCTCGCTGATATCTCTGAAAACCAGAACGACACCGATGTTTTTTCCCGTCTTGTCTTTGATCGGTGCACCGCTGTCCGAAATACGCTTTTTCAGACCTTTTTTGTCGATCAGGGTGGTTTGCTCGGTTTGACCGAGAGTTTTCCCGGCGAGGAGTTTATTGAACGGACTTTCGAACGGCTGCCCGGTTCTGGCATCAACGATCTTGAAGACTTCGTTTAAAGGTTGGCCGCTGGCTTGCTCGTTGCTCCACCCGGTCAGGGTTTCTGCGATCTGGTTGATCAGGATGATTCGGCCTTCGATGTCGGTGGTTATGACTCCATCACCGATGCTTCTCAGCGTAACGGCCAACCGCTCTGACTCTTCGGCCAGTTTCGTTTCGGCCAGCTTTCGATCGTTAATGTCGGTAGCTATTTCAAGCCGGACGATACGGCCGTCAACCCATTTGATGGCACGATCGTGAATGAAATACCAGCGACCGGTGATGGTGTTCTGGAACTCCCAGGTATAGCTTTCGCCCGGTTGACCATTCTCATCTAAAAGGTATTGGTTAGTGCAAAAGTCGCAAGGTCCGTCTTGCCCTTTTTGCACTGTTTTCCAGCAGGTTTTTCCGGCAATGTCACCAAATGTATTTCGGCCGTATTTATTGATAAACAGAATCTCGCAGCTGTCCATATCGGCGACGTAAACCACAGCATCAAGACTGTCCATAACCAGACGGAAGCGGGCCTCATTCTCCTGCAATGCTGTTTGACTCAACGATAGCTTGGCAGCCATGTCGTGGAACGCCCGCGTCAGGGTCCCGAATTCATCTGGCTGATCAATCTGAGAGGTCTGATTGAGTTCACCTTTGGCAAAGCTGCGGGTCATTTCGACGAGATTCTGAATCGGAATGATCACTCGATTCCTGCCGAGAGCCCAGGCGATAAACAGCGCCACCCCTGTGGCGATGAGCATGATCACCAGATTTCTGGTCAGGGCTGTGTTTGCCAACTCAAGGGTTCGAGCTTCAGGAGTTCCGGCCCACATATACATGTAAGGTTCTGACTCGGGGGTGAGCCGGAGAGGTTCAAAAGCAAATATTTGACGTGTTCCGTCGGAGCCTCGTTGGAAGAAAATCCCCGGTTTCTGCGCAGCTTTAGCGATTTCCCAGACGTCGGACTTGATCGGTTTCCCGACCGGATTGGTATTCTCTTTGGTCGGGAAATAGAGTAGCCGGACGCCTTGGTGATCGGTTGCTGCAATAAAAGACTTCTCCGGCAAAGAGGATAATTCATGGAAGCGGGTAAATCGTCTTAGGTCGATGACTGTTGTCAAAACAGCTTTGAGTTGACTTTCTTCATCTAGAACGGGGAAGGCAAAAGGAAAAACGTGTATTTTGTCCCCAATTCTGGCCTGAGTATACTCTCCAGCGGAAAAAGTCTTTGTTTTCAGGGCTCCCTGAAAGTGTCTCCGATCGATCAGGCTAGTTGCTTTAAACGCTTTTCCCGAGGCTAAGACCATTCCATTGAGATCGGAGAGTGCAATGTTGTGAAAATCGGGATTTTCTTTCAATACTGCTGCAAAGATTTCACTGCTGGTTTTCGGGTCCAATGATTGCACTGCTGGTAACAGGGCGAGAGTGGAAAGGATTTGTCGACACGATTTGGTAATGTCCTCTTGCACCTGAGCCATGCTGTGGGCCAAAAGCAAAACATTTTGCTCTGCGTGATCGATAGAATGATGGCGCTGCTCGATTCCAGTATAAAGGAGAATGGCCAAGGCGGGCAGAACCGCGATGATGACCAGAAAACCGAGATTTTTGCTGATTGATCCCAGACTGAAATATCTCACATAGCACCTTTTTTATTTCGCTGAGTGAAATGCTAAAGTAATTTTAACCGATAATCAGTATTTCTCCATTCTTCAGTTTCTCGAATTTAAGCCTGGCTTGATGGAATAAAAAAAGCGCTCACAAATTGGAGCGCTTTTTTCGTTTATCCTCTGATCGTTTTATTCTGCTTGCTTTTTACCCGGGAGCACCAGATTCAGCAGTACGCCGATGATCCCTGCCAGGCCAATGCCACCCAGTTTGACGATTGCCAGATCGAAGCTCATCCCACCGATCCCGAAGACCAGAATGATCGCGACAATCGCCAGATTGCGCGGTTCCATCAGGTCGGTTCCAGCTTTGATCAGAGTGTTGATGCCGATGACGGCAATGGCACCGAACAGCAGAACCATGATCCCGCCCATAACCGGTACCGGGATCGTGTTGAGGAATCCTCCCAGTTTACCGACAAAGGCGAGGAGGATCGCCGCAATCGCCGCCCAAGTCATGATCGCTGGATTGAAAGCGCGGGTCAGGGCAACAGCGCCCGAAACTTCTGAATAGGTTGTATTTGGAGGACCACCGAAGAAGGCAGCCATGCTTGTAGCAACGCCATCACCGAGCAGAGTATTTTTGATGCCCGGTTCTTCAACGTAATCTTTGCCAGTAATTCCGCCGATTGCCAACACATCGCCAAAGTGCTCAATCGCTGGGGCGATGGCGACCGGAACAATGAACAGAATGGCTTCGAGGTTCCAGGTTGGGAAGGTGAAATCTGGCAGGGCGAACCATGGGGCGTCAGCAACTTTCTGCATTGAGACCAATGCTGGTGCGGTCCAGTTTTGCAAAGCACCCGGATCGAAAGTGGCCTGTGTCGAGGCGCTGAAACCGCTCAGGTCGAGGCCCAGAGCAGTGACGTAACCGGCGACGATACCGCACAGAATAGGGATCAGCTTAAACAGCCCTTTACCGAGCAGTGAAACGATGATGGTCACCGCCAGGGCAACTCCGGCGACAATAAAGGCGGTGGTTTCCGGCACCAACCAGGCCGAGCCATCACCCGTACGGCCGGAGGCCATATGTACTGCGACTGGTGCGAGGACCAGGCCGATAACCATGATCACCGGACCAGTAACGATGGGTGGCAGGATTTTATGTAACATTTCGGTGCCGAAAACGCGGATCAGCAGACTCAGAATGATATACAGAATACCGGCAGCGAACAGGCCGCACATCGTACCGGGAATACCCCACTGCTGGACACCGTAGATAATCGGGGCGATAAAGGCAAAACTGGAGGCGAGAAAAACTGGGACTTTGCCGCGTGTGATCGCTTGAAAAATCAGTGTGCCGACCCCGGCTGTGAACAGTGCAACATTGGCGTTCAAGCCAGTCAACAACGGAACCAGAACAAGTGCACCGAAGGCAACGAACAGCATCTGGGCACCGAGCAGGCAATCTTTGGGGCGAAAGTTGTAATCAGTGGGAGAGTTCTCCTGGCTCATTTAGTCATCCTTTAAGTGAGTGAGAGGTTGGTGCTACTTGGTGCCGAAAATCTTATCACCGGCATCCCCAAGCCCTGGCAGGATATAGCCGTTTTCATTGAGACAATCATCGACCGATGCGACGTAGATGTCGACGTCGGGGTGCGCCGCTTTCACTTTGTCCAACCCTTCGGGGACGGCAACCAGAAACAGGCCGCGAATACTGCTGCAGCCGGCTTTTTTCAACATGTCGATACAGGCGATCAATGATCCACCGGTGGCCAGCATCGGGTCGAGGATCAGCGCGGTTCGATCATCCATGCTGCTGGTCATTTTTTCGTAGTAGGTGACCGGTTCCAGCGTCTCCTCGTTGCGGTAAAGCCCAACTACGCTAACGCGCGCGCTGGGGATCAGGTCAAGGACGCCATCCATCATTCCCAGTCCGGCGCGTAGAATCGGGACGACGGTGATCTTTTTGCCTTTTATCCGTTCGACGGTGACCGGGCCACACCAGCTTTCAATCGCTTCCGGCTCGGTTTCCAAATCCTTAGTCGCCTCGTAGGTGAGTAGTCGCGCCACTTCGGAGGCCAGCTCGCGAAAATCTTTGGTGCTGATATCATTCTGGCGCATCAGGCCTAACTTGTGTTTTACCAGGGGGTGATTTACTTCGTAGACAGCCATAAAAGCTCCTTGCGGGGTTATCGACTTGAGGGTGAGATCTGCGCGTTGAATAATTGCCAGATTCAACAACGCAGCTTAAAAGTATCGCTCCGTTGTGGTCAAGACATTTGCTGTTAAGGATTTTTTCATACATTAATCTTTTCAAATCATGTGGTCTCTGTTACACTGAGCGTCTGCGATTCTAGACTAGTCTCTATTGTGGATGGGGTTTCGATGAAAAAAATAATTTTGTTGTGTCTGTTGCTGATGGTCTTCGCCGCCTGTGCCAAAGGCCCCCGGAGAATTGTCGCTGAGCCGCTTGATAAGCACGATCGGGAAAAAGATCATGCCTACTGTCAGCAACATGCAGAACGCTACGGGGTGATCAACATGGACCCGTTGATGAGTGGTAGTGGCATGGAAAATTTTCCCGACCAGCAACGACAGGTGCAACTGTACGAAGCGTGCATGCTCAAGAAAGGTTACCGGTTTCAATAACCTGCAAGAAATACGGACTTTCTCCAAAGAACAAGTTAAGCTATAGTGGTCGGCCGGTTTTGGCCGGCCTTTTCATTTTTATGGCCCGAGGAAATTGATGACAGGAATTTCTCTTAAACACAGGTTGGAATATTACGCCTTGCGCGGATTTGCTCTGCTGGTCAGAGCGCTGTCCCGCGAGCAGGCCCTCAAACTGGGCGGTCGCCTGGGTATTTTCGCCGGAATGGTTTTGCCGAGCCGCTATCGATTGGCTGAAGAGAACCTGCGTCGGGCGTTCCCCGAGTGGAGCCAGCGCAAGGTCCGCGCCATCTGCTGGGCTAACTTTCAGCATGTCGGTATCTGTGGCGCCGAGCTGTTGCGGCTTGATATGATGCAAGGCAATGTTGATGGTTTGCGGCAGCTTTATGACGTTGTCGGGACTGAGCACCTTGAACAGGCGCTGGCCCTGAAAAAGGGAGTCATTCTGCTCACCGGGCATGTCGGTTTCTGGGAAGCAGGCAGCTATATCTTTAACGCTCAGGGGTATGCCGCAGCGGCCGTCACCAAGCCGCTGAAGAACCGATTGAGTGATGTCTATATTACCAAGCTGCGCGAATCTTTCGGTTGCCAGATTATCGATAGCCGCAAAGGAGCCCGCAGAATTCTCAAAGCGCTGCAGCAAGAGAAAATTGTCGGCATTCTGCTCGATCAGCATATCTCCCCTCCAGGGTCAGTGCCGACGGAGTTTTTCGGCCGCATCGCTTACACCACTACGGCGATCACCAACCTGGCGATGAAATATCAAATTCCGATTCTGCCCGGTTTTTGCCAGCGTATGCCGGATGGGCGTTATCGCATTAAGGCCGAGCCGATGATTCTGCTGGAAGGTGAAGGGGATGAAGCGATTGCCGAAAACACCCAGATGTTGACCGGTATTATCGAAACCGCTGTGCGCCGTGACCCGAGCCAATGGTTCTGGATGCATAAGCGCTGGCGGGTGCGGAAAAACAAAAGCAATAAATAGTTCGTCTAAAGTTTAAAGGGAAAACTGTGAGCAAAGTATTACAAAAAGAGATCGAAAAGCGCCGGACTTTCGGCATCATCAGTCACCCGGATGCGGGCAAAACCACGCTGACGGAAAAGTTACTGCTGTTCGGTGGTGCAATTCAGATGGCCGGGACGGTCAAGGCGCGTAAATCGAGTCGACATGCAACCAGTGACTGGATGAGTATCGAAAAGGAGCGGGGCATCTCGGTGTCGTCATCGGTGATGAAGTTTGATTACCGAGATTTTGAAGTCAACCTGCTCGATACTCCCGGTCACCAGGATTTCTCTGAGGATACCTATCGGGTGTTGACCGCTGTTGACAGTGCTTTGATGGTGATCGACAGCGCCAAGGGGGTTGAGCCGCAGACGGAAAAACTGATGGAAGTTTGTCGGATGCGCAACACCCCGGTGTTGACCTTCATCAACAAGCTTGACCGTGAAGGGCTATCCCCCCTTGATGT
>CALZLE010000204.1 GCA_945788205.1 uncultured Desulfuromonadales bacterium | reverse complement strand
GAAGAGGACGCAACGGTCCAACAAGCGGTGGTTATAACTTCGTTGGCCACAACCTTCGGACTGTCTGCCGGTTATGTTGTTTGGTTGTTGCAGGGTGGGACCTTGCTGACCTCTGTCCTTGCTTCGATGCCTGCCTGGCAGTTAGCAGATCCCTTGAGTATTTTGGCTGGAAATAAATCTGACGACGAAGATGAGGAAAGTCTGGAAAGTATCATTGAACAGGGTTCTCAGAAAAATGAAGATTCGCAGCCCGAAGAAGGAGACTCGCCATGATGCGCTTTCTAAATGCCAAGGCGCGAATCACCCTCGGTCTGGTCGGTTTGATGATCAGCCTGACGATGCTGGCATTTCTTCTGAAAATAATTCCGAATGAGACAGCCGCAGCGGTTGAAAGGCGCACGGCGCTGTCGGAAACTATTGCCGTATATAGTACTGCCTTAGTGAAAACAGCCAGAGTTGAGCGGTTGAAAGCTGATTTCGCGCTGCTCGTTGAGCGGAATGAAGACCTGCTGTCATTGGCGCTACGGCCTGCCAGTGGGAGCCTGTTTGTTGCGACCGAAGACCATGAGTCCCGCTGGGAAAAAATTCTGGGTGAATACTCAACCGCTTCGCAGGTTAAGGTCCCGATTTGGGCGGGTAAGGAGAAGTGGGGGCAACTTGAAATCCGTTTTGAACCGATTGGCGCTGGTGGGTTTTGGGGCTTCTTCAAACGGCCGATTGTCCAGCTGGTTCTGTTTATGGGCTGTGGTTGTTTTCTGATTTATTATTTCTATCTTGGCCAGGTGTTACGACAACTCGATCCATCTCAGGCTGTTCCGGGACGGGTTCGATCCGCTTTGGATACGATGGCTGAAGGCTTGTTGATCCTCGATCGCAAGGAACAGATTGTTCTCGCAAATCAAGCATTTTCAGACATGGTTGGCAAGCCGGCTGATGAGTTGATCGGTTTCAAAGCGGGAGAGCTTCCCTGGGTTGATGAGCACGGCAAACGGATTATTAAGACCGAGCGTCCTTGGGTCGCTTCTTTGGCTGATGGTGAAGTGAACAGAGACCGTATGGTGCGGTTAACATTGCCGGAAATCGGGCAGCGCACATTTAAGACCAACAGTTCGCCGGTGCTTGGCGACAAAGGGAAGTACGCCGGTGTTCTGATCAGTTTCGATGATATTACCGAGCTGGAAGAGAAGAAAGTCGAACTGCTCAATTCCAAGCTCGAAGCCGAAGAGGCGAACAAGGCAAAGAGTTCATTCTTGGCGAACATGAGCCACGAAATACGCACGCCGATGAACGCAATTCTTGGCTTTACCGAGATCCTGAAGCGCGGCTACGTTAAGAACGAGGAGGAAAGCCTCAAGTATCTCAACACGATTCATTCCAGCGGGAAAAACCTCTTGGAGTTGATCAATGACATCCTCGATCTGTCAAAGGTTGAGTCGGGTCGACTGGAAGTGGAGCGGGTGAAAGTCGATCCGTACATCATTATTCACGAAGTCGTGCAGATGCTGAAAGTCAAAGCCGATGAAAAAGGGATCAGTCTGTCGTTTGAGGTTGATTCTGAGCTCCCTCAATTGATTGAAACCGACCCGGTCCGTTTGCGGCAGATCGCCTTCAACCTGATCGGCAATTCGGTCAAGTTCACTGAGATGGGTGAAGTTTCTGTGGGATGTCGGCTTGACGCCAGTGGCACAGACGCGCATTTGGTTATCGACATCACCGATACCGGAATCGGAATGACAGCAGAGGCGCAGCAGAAAATTTTTGATCCCTTCACTCAAGCGGACAGTTCAGTTGCCCGGCATTTTGGTGGAACCGGACTTGGCCTTGCAATCAGCCGGAAGTTTGCCCAGGCGCTTGGTGGTGATATCAGCGTTCAGAGTGAACAGGGCAGAGGCAGCACCTTCTCGGTTTCCGTCGCAACCGGTTCTTTGGCCGGCGTGCCTTTTATCTCACCCGAGCAAGTAAATCAGCGGCAACAAAGTCAGGTAGAGTTAGATACGGTCCGTTGGACGTTCCCGTCAGCGAAGGTTTTAGTGGTCGATGATGGGGCTGAAAACCGTGAACTTCTCAACCTGTTGCTGGATGAAGTCGGGCTGGTTGTGGATCAGGCAGAGAACGGTCTGGAGGGTGTTCAACTGACGGAAACGTCTGATTACGATGTTGTCCTGATGGATGTAAATATGCCGGTGATGGACGGCTACCAGGCGGTTGCAAAAATGCGTGAAAATGGCATCGCTGTTCCGGTTGTCGCCCTGACTGCAAATGCGATGAAGGGCGATGAGGAGAAATGTTTTGCAGCCGGCTATTCTGATTATCTCAGCAAACCGGTCAATATCGATCATTTCATGGAGTTGATGGCGAAACTGCTAAAAGGGAGCAAGCAGGAGCACGATGACAGTGTTGTGGTACCGGCCGTCGCAGAGGACCAAACTGTGACTGACGAATCGTCCGATATGTCGCCGATCTATTCAAAACTTCCAGTTCAGAACCAGAAATTCAGAATGATCGTTATCCGATTTATCGATCGCCTGCATAAGTTGATTGGTGAGATGGAGATCGCAGTAACCAATAAAAATTATACCGATCTGGCCAGTTTGGCCCATACGCTGAAAGGTTCTGGTGGTACAGTCGGGTTCGATGTATTTACCGATCCGGCGGCTGAATTGGAGATCTCAGCAAAAAATAAGGATATGGCGAGGGCAGTTCAGTCTGTAAATGCGATTAAAGCACTGACGAAGCGGATTGATATTGGTGGTGGCGCGACGACTTTAGAACCGTTGGCTATCGATGGGGAGGAGTATGAGAAAGCCTCGCCAGCTTCTGACCCACAGACAGAACCGATTGTCTCGCGTTTAGCCGGCAACGAACGGATGCAGCCAATCATCGGTTATTTTATTGAGTCGCTCAAAGAGAAGATCCAATTGATGGAGAAGGCGCTGCAAGAAGAAGACTACGCGGAATTGGCCAGTTTCGCACATTGGCTCAAAGGAGCTGGCGGAACGGTCGGCTTTGATATCTTTACGAGACCAGCGGAGACTTTTGAAAATTTTGTTAAGCTGAAGCACAACAAACAAGCCGCGCGAATGTTTAAGGAAATAGAAAATATATCGCAACGGCTGGTGGTTCCAGAAGAAAACGCAAAAAGAATAAATGGCTGAAAAGTGGAACTGATGAGTTATTGATGGACATTTCTAAATTGAAAATATAGAGAGATTTCAGAGGATGGGGGCGTGAAAGTGGATACAATGAAGGCAGACGTTTATCGGCAGCAACTGGTTAATTCGACGATTATGATTATCGATGACGAATCGATAAATCTTGAAGTTGTCCAGGCGTTTCTGGAGGAAGAGGGCTACAGAAATTTTATCTCTTTGTCTGATTCGCGCCGAGCGATCGAGGAAATTGAAAAGTGTCGTCCGGACTTGTTGTTACTCGATATTGTCATGCCAAACGTCTCTGGCTTCGATATTTTGGACGCGTTACGTTCTCATCCAAAGCTGAGTCATTTGCCAGTCATCATCCTGACCGCCTCAACAGAGGTCGGGGATAAGCTTAAAGCATTAGAGCTTGGTGCGACCGATTTTCTTGCGAAACCACTCGATCAATCTGAACTTTTTCTGCGTGTTCGCAATACGCTATGCGCCAAGGCTTATCAAGATCAATTGGCCTATTACGATCCCTTGACCAAACTCCCCAATCGCCAGTTGTTTGTAGAAGAGTTGAAATGGGCGTTGCACGTTGCCAAGCGGCATGATGAAAAGCTGGCCCTGCTGAATATCGAAATTGATGGCCTCGCCAAAATCAAAGATACGATCGGCCTGGAGGCTGGCGATGAGGTTTTAAGTATTGTTTCTCAACGTATTCAGTCAGTTGTCAGGGACATGGATCTGCTTGGCCGAGCCATGGGTGATGAAGAGACCGAGTTCAAGCTATTTCATCTGGATAGTGCGGTTTTTACTCTGCGGCTCAACCGACTTAAGAATGCAGAAAATACTTCGTATATCGCAGAGCGGATCCTGCGTGAAGTTCGGCGGGTTATTCATTTTGGTGAACGGGAAATAGTTATTACGGCGAGCATCGGCATTGCGACTTATCCAGCTGAAAGTGAAGATCTTGAGACGTTGCTCAAACTCGCCTCCAGCGCCAAGAACTTTGTCAAAAGACAGGGTGGCAACAATTTCCAGTTTTCCTGTGAAGACATCAGCAAGATGTATGAAAAACGGTTGCGGGTCGAGACTCAACTCCGGCGCGCAAT